>NZ_DBHKYV010000004.1:0-177389 GCF_057315035.1 Cupriavidus sp.
GGCTCTTATACCCAGAACCCCCAAGCCCATAAGCTTGGGGGTTTTGCTTTTGGGCTTTTGTATTTTTGCGCGACGGTTTGGGCTCGCGTATCATCGCTGCCAAATGTCTGCCGATACCGACCTCGCGATCGCTGAGGAAACTCCCTGGTTTCTCTATATGCTCGAGTGCGAAGGTGACTCGATCTACACCGGCATTACGACTGACGTTCAGCGCCGCTATGCCCAGCATGTGGCGGGAATCGGAGCCAAGTACACACGTGCCCGCAGGCCATTGCGATTGCTTGGCTGGCTGCAATTTCCAAATAAATCCGAGGCCCTCAAGGCCGAAATAAGGATCAAACGGATGTCTGCCACGCAAAAGCGTGCGATGTATGTCGATCTGCAGAGGTCAGGCTAATAAACCCAGGATCCAATGAAAAACGCCGGCAAATAGCCGGCGTTTTTCATATCTGCAGCGTAGACAGCTTCACACCACGATCAGGTTGACCTCGATGTTGCCGCGGGTGGCATTCGAATACGGGCAAACCTGGTGAGCGGCTTCCACCAGCTTTTGCGCGGCTTCCTTTTCCATGCCCGGTAGCGAGATCTTCAGTTCGACCTGAATGCCAAAGCCCTGGGGAATCTGGCCAATACCGACTGCACCTTCGATCTTGGCATCCGGTGACACGGTAATTTTCTGCTGGCCTGCCACGAAGCGAATCGCACCCAGGAAGCAAGCCGAGTAACCGGCGGCGAACAACTGTTCCGGATTCAGGCCGTTGCCGGCTCCGCCCATTTCCTTCGGCACCGCCAGCTTGGCATCGAGTTGGCCGTCGGAAGTCTGGGCGCGGCCATCACGGCCACCGGTTGCGGATGCATGAGCGGTATAAAGGACTTTTTCCAGTTTCATTTGCAATCTCCTAGGTTCGCCCGGAACGGGCAGCTAATCAAAGAGCCGATGATCGGCAATCAATCCTCGGTCCGCGAAGCTTCCAACGTGGACCGCATGGCATGCAGGCGCGCCGTCAATGACTGGATCTCTTCGATCGAGCACTGCGTCGCGCACAACAACTTTTCCGGAATTCCTACTGCGGTGCTGCGCAACGCGCGGCCAGGATCCGTAAGGCTGACCAGCACGCGGCGCTCATCTGCAGCATCGCGCTCGCGTCTGACGAATCCGGCGGTTTCCAGGCGCTTCAGCAAGGGCGTCAGCGTCCCGGAATCCAGCGTCAGTCGCGTTCCCAACTCCGATACCGCCAACTCGTCGTGCTCCCACAAGACAAGCATCACAAGGTACTGAGGATATGTAAGCCCAAGCTCACTAAGCATCGGCTTATAGACTTTCGTCATTGCAAGCGATGTTGAATACAGCGCGAAACAGAGTTGCTGATCGAGCTGAAGCCAGTCAGTTGGCTTGGCCTGGGTGTTGGTTGGCGTCGTCATGCAGCTATCTTATACACAATTAAATTGTGTGCAAGATAAATTTTCTATCGACCCTATAGAGAATAGGGCTCGCTCATGAAGGGGCAAGGACTGATCGGTTCTGGCAAGCCAATAGCCGAGCCTTAAGTCTGGTTTAAGTGTGGCTGCTTAGGATGACCATGTCGCGCCAATCAGCAAAGCGGCGCCACCCATCATCCAGAAAGGAAAGCACCATGATTCGTCAGACTCTTGCTCGCTCCGCTGTCGGTGTCGCCGCGCTCGCAGCCCTTGCGGGCGGCTATGCCTATTTGCAGAAGGATGCCATCACTCCCGGATATGCAGCGCCAACGCCGGCTGTCACTGCACCGGTAGCCGTGGCCACCCCAACTGATTTTTCCGGCATCGTCGACCAGTATGGTCCTGCCGTCGTGAATATCAGCGTAACCGCGCGTGCCCAGCGCACGTCGGCGCAAATGCCGTCGGGCATGGACCCGGACGATCCGCTGTTCCAGTTCTTCAAGCGTTTCGGTCCTCAGTTCCAGGGCCCGCAGAGCCAACAACCCCAGCTTGTGAAGGGGCTGGGGTCGGGCTTCATTGTCAGCGCCGATGGACTGATCCTGACCAATGCCCACGTTGTCGATAACGCAACCGAGGTCACGGTGAAGCTGACGGATCGCCGCGAATTCAAAGCCAAGGTACTGGGCTCGGATCCGCAGACCGATATCGCAGTCATTCGCATCGATGCCAAGGACCTGCCTACCGTACGTCTGGGCGACCCCTCGAAGATTCGGGTTGGTGAGCCCGTACTCGCGATCGGCTCGCCCTATGGCTTCGAGAATACGGTGACTGCCGGCATCGTCAGCGCCAAGTCGCGCTCGTTGCCGGACGATACCTATGTGCCGTTCATCCAGACCGATGTTGCCGTCAATCCAGGCAACTCGGGCGGTCCGTTGTTCAACCAGCGTGGCGAAGTGATTGGTATCAATTCACAGATCTACAGCCAGACCGGCGGTTACCAGGGATTGTCGTTCGCGATCCCGATCAACGTGGCCAAGAAGGTTGAGCAGCAACTGGTGGAGCATGGCAAGGTCACCCGCGGGCGTCTTGGCATCTCGGTACAGGAAGTCAACCAGGCGCTGGCGCAGTCTTTCAACCTGCCGAAGCCGGCGGGCGCGCTGGTCAACTCTGTCGAACCAGACAGTCCCGCTGCAAAAGCCGGCGTAAAGCCGGGCGACGTGATCGTGCAGCTGGGCGATGACGTGATCGATCACTCGGGCGATCTGCCAGAACACGTGGCTGACCTGCAGCCAGGTACTGAGACCAGGCTTAAGGTGATCCGCAAAGGCGAGCCAATGGCATTGACCGTCAAGATCGGCGCCGTGAAGGAAACGTCGGTTGCGCAAGGCAAGAACGGTGGCGAGGCAGGTGGCCGACTGGGTCTCGCGGTACGTCCGCTGACGCCGGCCGAGAAACGCGATAGCGGTATCGATGGCGGACTGGTCGTCGAGGATGTTACGGGTCCGGCCGCGCGCGTGGGTATCCAGCCCGGAGATGTCATCTTGTCGTTGAACGGCACACCGATCGCATCGGCGGAGCAACTGCGCGCGCTGGTGTCGAAATCCGGCAAGCAGGTGGCCCTGCTTGTACAACGCGACGACGCACGCATCTTCATCCCGCTCGATCTCGGTTGAGCGAGCACGACGAAGCGGTTTACGCGCCACCGGAAACGTATACGAGACGTATACAGCGGGCGTATACGTATACGCGTATACGCCCGCAAACCCTTGCCAGAAGCGGATTTCCGGGTGACAAAACGTACCATGGAGGCGTTTGAGCGGGTATCATCTCGACTGCGATGCATGAAGCGTGTGGTGACTCACGTCGCCACTTCTGGTTCTTGCTGAATCGACAGAAGAAGGAAGTCTATGCAGTTGGATTTCACCCGCGCCCCCATCTCGCCGGGTACCGACCTGGCACGGCGGCTCACGCCAGCCACTACAAAGCCGACGGCTCGTCGGCGCAAGAAAGAAGTCCCTCCCCACTGGGAGCGTGGCTACCGTTCTCACTACTATCGCAGTGATCGTGGCGACAAGCTTGGCGAGGTTCGCCTGTCCGACCGCGGTGACCTGCCTGTGGTCTACCACTGGGCGGCCGGCAACTATTCCGGCGCAGAGGGTTCGCTCGCACACGCACGTGCCCGCGTGGAAGAGACCGTGGGTTTCGGCATGCGCCAGCTGTCGCTGTTCTGAAGACCGCGTGACCGCACCGCGTTCCTGATCTCAGGGCATACTTGCCCGTTCGCGATGGCGATGCGCCATTGCCGCGCTGCTGCCAGCGCAACCGTACGACCGCCGTTCCTCCTCCGCTTGCTTCGCCAGGCGTGGTCAATCGAGCCGGCGCTGCACCAGCATAAAGACCGCCGCCATCAGCGCGAGCGCGGCAATCAACCGATAGAGATCCTCGCAGGCAATCAGTCGCGCCTGTTGATCGACCATGGCAGCCAGTTGTACCAGCGCACCGGCGTGAGCCTGTCCGGCATCGAAGCCACGTGCTGCGAGTGTGGACTGCATGGCATGCATCCATTGTTCTGTTTCCGCCGGCCGTTGACCGATGGCATTTGCCAGGCTCGTGTGCACGGCAAACTGACGGTTCTGCAGTAGCACTGCGCCAACGGCCGAGGCGAACGAGCTCGCGATCTGCCGGACCAGGTTTTTGCTGCGATAGCCGTGGGCGAAGTCGTCGCCGGCCAGAGAGCCGAAGGTGAGCCCTGCAATCGGGATGATGACCATCACACCGAACAGGCCCTTGCCGATGAGCCCGACGACTAATGCCGAAGGGCCAATGTCTGGCGGCATGAACGAGAAGTACGTCATGGCGGCACACATCAGCAGCAGCCCGGCGACCATCACCGGCTTCTTGTGTTTGAGCCTGCGCGCCATGCGCAGATAGACCCAGATGCCCACCAGGCTGATGACCCCGGCCAATGTGTTGAGCCACCCGGTAGTGGCCAGCGGAAACCTGAGCGCCTGTTCCGCATAGATCGGGAACACATAGCTGCTCAGGTTGCTGATCATGTAATAGATGAAGTACATCGCCAGCCCGGCCATGTACACCGGTTGGCGCAGTGAGCGCAGCCGCAAGACGGGCGTGGCGTGGTGCCACTGATGCCAGAGGAAGATGCCGAGCAGCGCCAAAGCGACCGCGGCAATGACAGCCACGCGCAGAGGGTGCGAGAAGATGTCGAAGCGTGCCTCGGTCATCGATGCCTGCAGCGCGACCATGGCCACGCCGAACAGCAGCAAGGGGCCGAGTGCGGGCCCTTCCATGTCATCGCGCGGTTCCGCGTCGGGCAGCAGCAGCCAGACCCCGGCCGTGGCGAGCAAGGCGAACGGCATTACGCCGTAGAAAACATCCTGCCAGACACCGCGTTCGACCAGCTCCGCAGCCAGGGCCGGCGCGATGGCCGATGCCGTGAAAATTCCCAGCATGAACAAGCGCGAGGCGCGCGGGCGGTCTGCGGCGCCGAACATCAGGTTGACCAGTATCCGGCAACTGGTGAACAGCGCACCGCCGCCGACACCCTGCATGAAGCGGGCGAGAACCATTTGCGGCAGTGACGTGCTGGTGGCGGCCACCAGCGTGCCAGCCATGAACAGCAGCAGCGAGGCGGTCAGGTAGTGGCGATAGCCAAACCGCTGCGCCAGCCATTGCTGCTTCAGGATCATCATCATGCTGCCGACCGCGTAGGCGGCCTGCACCAGCGCAAAGCTGCGCGGGTCCGCATCGATGCCGCCGATGATATGGCTCGACGCAAACACGAACATGATGTTTTCAAGGAATTCGACGCCGGTCGTCAGTCCCAGCAGCATCATGATCAGCGTCTGCCGCTGCTGATGGCTTAACAGCCGCAGCCAGCGCATGCCGGCACGCAGCCGGTGCCAGCGTCCAGCATGGGCGCTCACGGCTTGACTGCCTCCAGCGCGGCAAGGTGCTGATGTAGCTGGGTGAGTTCGCGGGTGGCGGCAGCCAGACCGGCCTTGCCGATCGGTGCCCAGGCTTCGCCATAGGCGGCATGGACGGCGGGCGCTGCATGTTCCAGAAGCGCGTGTGCGGCCGGTGTCAGGCTCAGCTCCAGGCTGCGCCGGTCATGCTCGGAAGCCTTGCGCTGCACTAGGCCCCGCGCTTCCAGAACGTCGATCAACCGCGTCATCTGCGTGCGCGTGGCATCGATCGTCATGCCCAGTTCCGACGGCATGGTCGGTTCGCCAGCATCGATCGCCAGCATGCTGATGACAAGGTACTGGCTCAGGTCCAGCCCGTGAGGCGCGAGGGCGCGCTCGATGTGATGCCGCAACAGCCGCGCCGAACGCAGCAGCAACCGCGACGCCAGGATCAGGTCACGTGGCGCTTCTGGATGGTCATCGCAAAAGCGGTCGATGCGGCGTTCGAACGACATAGGTAGTTTCATCTGCAATAGTTACGGATGAAACTATATGTGCCGCGACGTCAGTTTGCAAGGCGCGTCTGATGGACAGTCTGGTCATGCTCAGCGACGATTCGCCGCGCCAACTTGTCGGCAAATCTATCGTTTGAGGCTTCGCGCCAATTCGCGCAGTGCCTGGCGCAGGTTGGACAGGTTCCTGGCGTCCGCTTGCCCGGCCGGTTTCCCGTAGCGCCACGCAATGTAGCCATTGGTGAACGCGCGCACCGCTGGCGCGGCGTGGGGCAACGCGGTTTCGGCACGCGCCGCGAAATCATGCGGCCCCTCCGATGCGCGCCGCGCGCAGCCATGCCGAGACAGCAGCCCACAGAAGCGCTCGTACAGTGCCTGAACCGGATCCACGCGCCGGCGCCGTAGCCACATCGGCACCAGTGCCATCAGGCTCAGGCCGGCCAGCCCAAAGGCCATCACACGCGGCAACTGGTTGGCCAGACCAATCTGGTCGAGCAAACGGTGTTGTTGCCCCCGGTCGTATTCGAGCACCCAACGTTGCCATTTGTAGGCCAGGCCGTCGAAGCCCCAACGCAGATCACGCAACCATCCGGGCGCGCGCAGGTCGCGCAGCGCCTGCAGTTCTTCTCCTTCGAGCGCGGCATCGACACCTTCTTCCACCCGGCTTGGCGCTACGGCGCTGGTCGGGTCCACACGAACCCAGCCGCGCCCGTCGAGCCAGACCTCGGCCCAGGCGTGTGCATCGGACTGCCTGATCACATAGTGTTTGCCGACCGGATTGAACTCGCCGCCTTGATAGCCGGTTATCACCCGTGCAGGCACGCCGGCCGCGCGCATCAGGAATACGAAGCTGCTCGCGTAGTGCTCGCAAAAGCCGCGCCGCGTATCGAACAGGAAGCTGTCGACCTGTTGCGCACCCAGCGGCGGCGGCGAAAGTGTGTAGGCAAATGGCGCCGCGGCAAACAGCCGCATGGCTGCCTGCACGCGTTGCCACGGATCGGCATACTGCGTTGCCCAGCGTGCCGCCAGCTCGCGACTGCGCGGATTACCATCCGGCAATGCCAGCGATAGCTGCAGCGTACGGCGTGTCAGCGGCTGGGGTGTTGCCTGCAGCATCGATTGCGCCCGATAGCGCAGTGGCCGGTCCACAGGGGTACGCGTGAAAAACTCTCCGTCGGCGGATTGGCGTGCCGCGAGGCTGTCCGACACTGCCACGCCACGATCGAGCAGATAGAGCCAGGTTTTCTGCGTGGCCTCCAGGGTCACGTTGTATTCGCGCAGGCCTGACGATGGTGCGGCCAGCGGGACATCGTCCTCGACATCATCGCGCAAGCCCGGCGCGGGTCGGGTCGGTTGCGCGTCGTCCAGTCGCCACGTCTGGCCGTCGTAGTTCCAGAGCACCAGGGCGCGCCAGTAGAGCGCGCTGGGGGGCAGTGGATTGCCGATGATGTCGGCGCGGAACGCCGCTTCCGGTGACCGGATCAGCTCGCCGATACTCCCCGGCTTCATCGTGTCGCTGATGCCGGTACGGCCCAGGGGCTCGGATTGCGGTAGCCGCCATAACGGATGGTCGAGCCGAGGAAACAGCGCGAACAGGAACAGGGCCCAGGGCAAGCCGAACAGCGCCATGCGTCCCAGCAGCGGCCAGATCGCCAGCCGTCCGCGTGCTTCCGGGTGATGGAACAGCAGCCAGTTGCGCAGGATCCAGGCACCGATGGCCATGCTGTAGAGCGCCAGCCAGAATGGCTGGTCAGCCAGATAGAGTGTCAGCAGCAGGTAGAACGACAACTGCGTGACCAGCGTCGCATCGGGCAGCGCACGCGTTTCCATCAGTTTGAGGATGACGAACGCCGCCAGCAGCGCCACGCATAGCTCTCGGCCCAGGCTGCCGCCGGCCTGCCAGACCAGCGCGCCGGCAATCACCAGTACCAGTACCGCTGTTACGCCGATCATCAGCTTCGATGGCAGCGGCGCGCGCTGCCGCCACAGCAGCCAGCGCCAGGCCAGCAGCAGCAATAGCAGGATACTGATCGACACCGGTAGCGTGCGGGCCTGCGGCGCAAGCACCAGCGCCAGCTGGCCAATCAGCATGCCATGTTCCTGGTGGCCGAGCGTGCGTTGCGGCTGGGCTGGCGATGTCATGATGGGCGGCGCTCCGGCCATAGCGCCAGCGCTTCCAGGCAGGCACGGCGATGCGAAGCGCCGTGGCCTGGCGAGAGTTCCACGCCGGGCAGGCGCAGGCCGATGTCCATGGTGTCGCCCGCGGCCAGCACCCACGCGCAGAGCCGCGACAGCCGTGCCTCGGTGTCCATCGTGACCGGCAGCGTATTCCAGTCGATCCAGCAGCCGGGCTGCCGCTGGGTTTGCCCGGTACGACTGAGCCAACGGCCGGCACGTGCGCTGTGCTTCCACGCTATTCGGTGCAGCGGGTCGCCCGGACGGTACCTGCGCAACTGGTCGATGCCATCGTCCGATGCCACGCCGAGCACGCCGTCGTCACTGTCGTCGGGCTGGGGAATCAACGGCAGCGGTGGCGCCTTGGGTTCGGCTGCGGGATAGACGATCGCGGTGACCGGAAAATCCGCATAGCTCCAGACGCGGAATAGCCCGAATGGAAAGCGGCTGGAGATGGTGACGCGCGGCAATGCCAGCCGGCCGCGGCGCGGTGCGGGCACATGGACAGGCAGGTCGCCACTGCCCATGCCATCGAGCGTCAGCGAAGGTGGCTGCCGTGTCTCGCTGTCGCGCGATACACGTGCCTCGATGCCGATTCGCGCGCCGCTGTCGTGATTGCTGGCGTGCAATGCAAACACCGCGACATCGCCCGCGAAGGCAGCGGATACGGGGCCTGCGGAAACTTCGAGGTCAAGCAGGTTGCGATAGGCCATCCACATGCAGGCCATGCCGATACCGGTCAGCAGGAAGGTCAGGGCAAAGCCCAGGCTGATGTTGTAGTTCAGCGAAGTCACCAGCATGGCCAGCAACAACAGTGCGAAGCCGAGCCCGCTACGCGTGGGCAGGATATAGAGATGCCGCCGGTCGAGCGTGACCACGCCGTTGATGGGCTTGCGCGGCCGACGCGGGCGCGCCGTCACCGTGGCGGGTGACGTTCCATGAGCATTGGGCACCGCCGAGGCGCGTCGCATGATCTGGGCGCAAGCAACTGTGGCGCGTGGTCAGGGGATCGCCACGCCGGCCAGCAGGCGATCCAGCGAGGTTTGTCCCTGCCCGGCTGGCAACAGCCGGTGAGCGGCTACCGCTGCAAAGACGGCCTGCACGTCTTCAGGCACCACCATCTCGCGCTGGTCAAGCAGCGCCCAGGCCCGCGCGCATGCCAGCAGTGACAGGCCGGCGCGTGGCGAGAGTCCCGCGGCGAAGCCTGGTTCCGCGCGTGTGGCCTGTACCAGGGCCAGTACATAGTCCACCAGCGCCGGGCTGGCGTAGACGCGGCCGACCGCAGCTTGCAGCGCCAGCACCTGCTCCGCGTTCATGATGGCCGTCGCTTCCTGCTTTGCGGCACCGCCCAGGTAGAGCACGCGTTCGAACGCCGGGTCGGGATACCCGAGCGAAATGCGCATCGTGAAGCGGTCCAGCTGGGATTCGGGTAGCGCATGCGTCCCGATCTGTTCTAGCGGGTTTTGGGTGGCAATGACAAAGAACGGAGCCGGCAGTGCATGCGTGACACCGTCATGGGTGACCTGACGCTCGGCCATCGCTTCGAGCAGGGCGCTCTGCGTCTTCGGTGGCGCGCGGTTGATCTCGTCGGCCAGTACCAGTTGCGCAAAGACCGGACCGGGGTGGAAGCGGAAGTCACCGGTCTCGCGCAGGAAAACCGAAACGCCAACCAGATCGGCGGGAAGCAGGTCGCTTGTGAATTGCACACGCCGGTACTGGAGTCCCAGTGTTTGCGCCAGGGCATGCGCCAGCGTGGTCTTGCCCACGCCGGGCACGTCTTCCAGCAGCAAGTGGCCGCCAGCGAGCATGCATGCGAGCGCCAGCCGCACCTGGCGGGGTTTGCCCAGGACGATGCGGCCGAGCTGGTTCTGGGCCTCGGCCAGCGAGGCGGTGATCTTGGGTCGGGCAGTCACGATGGCGGCATCAAGGGTGGTTGGCGATGCGGTTCGTACAGCAGGGTGCGGCCATTGTAGCGGCGCCGGGGTCGCATCGGACAGTGGGTTTCCGCACGCAGCGAAGCCGCGACAACGCCTCTGTTTAGTCCAAAAACACCGGAATCAGGCGCCAACCCGCGCCGGTTCTCGTGGCTTCTGGCATCATCGGTGTTGTTGGCACCTTGCCACTTTCAGAATCGTCTTACCTCGCTGCAATGACTGCTTCGCAACAGCGCGCGTCTGGCGCGTCCGCTTCCCTCGATTTCGATTCTTCCGCGCCGCTGGCCGACCAGGCGGCGCTGGCCAGCCTGGCGCGTGAATTCCACACCGGCGGGTACATTGTCCTGCGCAACTTTGCCAGCGAAGCCACGTGCGCGGCGCTGGAAGCTGTGACGCGCCAGCATTTGGCGGGCGCGGTGCCGCCGGTGGAGTTCGAGGCCGATCTAGGCTACCCGGGGGCACCGGCCACGCGCCAGGCCACGGGCGGCAATACGGTGCGCCGCCTGCGCCAGGCCTATGGCCGCGACGAGGCATTCCGACGCTGGGCCAGCAATGCGCAAGTGGTGGCCACGGTCGAGGCGCTGCTTGGCGAGCCGGTGCGGCTGACCCTGGCCCACCATAACTGCGTGATGACCAAGCATCCGCATTTTGGCAGCCAGACTGGCTGGCATCGCGACACGCGCTATTGGTCGTTCGTAAAGCCGGATCTGGTCACGGTGTGGCTGGCACTGGGCGATGAAGACGAGCGCAACGGCGTGCTGCGCGTGATTCCGGGCTCGCACCGCGCGCGGCTCGATCCGGCGCAGCTCGATCCGGCCGAGTTCCTGGTGGAGGCGCATCCGGCCAGCAAGGATCTGCTCAAGGGCACCATGCCGCTGGCGCTGCACCGGGGCGACGTGCTGATGTTCGACAGCCGGCTGTTCCATGCCGCGGGCCGCAATGACTCGGAAGCCGTCAAGCTGTCGGTGGCATTTGCGTATTTCGGTGCCAGCAATCGTCCGATAAGCGGTAGCAGATCGGCCGAGTTTGGCAGCGTCGAGATGCCGCCGGCCACGATCTGAACGACCCGGGAAAACAAAAGCCGCCCATCTGGGCGGCTTTGTTCATGGTGGGCCAGAGGTGTGGCTTTGGCTCAGACCGTCTTGCTTTGCGTGGTTCCGCTCCGGAGCAGCGCCAGCAGGTCGGCGAAACGGAACGGCAGCAACGGCGTGGCCTGACGAACGATGGCACGGCGTGCGAAGTGGCTGCGAAGCTGCTCGCCCACCGGACGGTCGAAATACGAAGCATCCGGGTAGTTCATGGTGATTCCCTATTGTGGTCAACAAACGCCTACAGTATACACTTCAATGGTGCACTGCGCCATTTCGTGGTGCGCAATGCGGGCTTGTGTGAACTGAAGGGGTGCAGCTGACCTCAGGGAGCCACCGGGCGAGCGAGTTATTGCGGTGCTGCGCTACTGCGTTATTACGCCGCCGTGGCGTCACCGTTCATCGCTTCCACTGCCTTGGCCGCGCTGTAGACATGGCGGGTAGCCAGTAGTGACGCCAAATCGGCATCGCCGGCGATCACGGCCTGCAGGATCTGGGCGTGCTCGTCCCAGTTGGTGCGCGCCCGGCTCAGGTTTGCCGGGGCAAACAGCAGCGCGGTACGTTCGCGCAACGAGCGCATCATGTCCTGCAACACACTGTTGGCAGCGATATTTCCGAGCACTTCGTGAAAGCGGGAATTGAGTTCAATAAAGCGCTCGGTCTGCCCGCTGTTGACGGCATCGTTGCCTTCCTTGAGCACTTTCTCGAGCTCCTGGATCAGCGCCGGGTCGCGGCGCTGCGCGGCCAGCTTGGCGTTAAGCCCTTCCAGCGTGGCGCGCACTTCCACCATCTCGCGCGCGATATTGGGCGACAAGCGCGCCACCGATGCGCCACGGCGCGGCTCGATACTCACCAGGCCTTCGGCCGCCAGCGCGCGTAGCGCCTCGCGCACCGGAATACGCGACACGCCCAGCTCCAGTGACAGCGTATTTTCCACCAGCCGCTCGCCCTGTTCGTATTGCCCGCCAAGGATGCGTTGCCGCAAGGTGTCGGTCACCAATGCGAAAAGAGGGGAATGCTGGGCACCCAGGCTGGCAGCCGGGGCTTCCGGATTCGGCTTGATGGCACTGGCGGTGGCGTCGTTCATGGTCGGGATCGGCCGTCGGAATTCGATGGAACGCCGCGGTCGGTTGGCCACGGCGTGAATGCCGCTATTGTATACCGTCACTTCCTCATGCAAGACATAGGGTAGACAACTACTCAATGCTCGGCATGCTGGAACGTGAATCCGTCCGAGTAAATGAACGGCGCCTGCGCGCCCAGCACCATGAAGGCCTGTTTGGCATCGTGGATCATGTTCGGTGAACCGCACAGGTAGATGGCGTGCTCCGACAGGTCGCCCAGGTCGGCGGCCACGGCATCGTGCACATAGCCGCGGCGGCCATGCCAGTCTGCGTCGGCACGCGACAATACCGGCACATACTGGAAGTCATAAAGCCGTTCGCCCCAGCGCGCAATCTCGTCATGCAGATACAGGTCGGCGGCTGAGCGCATGCCCCAGTAAAGCCACACGGGCGGACAGTCGGGATCATCCATCAGCGATTCGAGCATGCTCTTGATCGGGGCCAGCCCGGTGCCGGTGGCCACCATCAGCAGCGGGCGGTAGTCTTCCTTGCGCAGGCTGAAGTTGCCATGTGGCAGTTCTACGTCGAGCTGGTCGCCGGCGTGCAGTTGCGGCAGCTGCTGCGACGTGAAGCGGCCATTGGCGATCTGCCGGACGTGAAAGTCGACGGTATTGCCATTCGGCGCCGACGCCATCGAGAAGCTGCGATGGCTTCCGTCGCCGAGCAGCACCTTCAGGTACTGGCCCGGCGCGTACTCGAATGGCTCGTCTGCGGGCAACGCCAGGCGCAGGTGAAGGACATCGGGGCCGAGTTGTGCGATGGACTGGACCGTGGCCGTGGCGCGCCGCGCGGGCACCAGCGTTTCCGTGCCGCGCGCGGTGCTGATCACGAGATCGCCGTCGGGCCGCGCCTGGCAGGCCAGCGCGAAGCCTTCGGCGTGTTCTTCCTCGGTCAGCCCCATCGGGAAGTCCTCGTAGGAGACCGACCCTTCCACCACGCGCATGCGGCACGTGCCGCAGCCACCGAAGGTGCACTCATGCGCCAGGCTGACGCCGCAGCGCAGCGCGGCGTCGAGCACCGATTCTCCAGGTGCCACCATGAACACCTGCTGCGTTTCCGCAATCTCGACCCGATGGGACATGATGACTCCTGCTTACTTCTTGATATCGGCCTGGGCCAGCACGGTCAGGTCTTCAGCGGCCAGCAGGTCGCGCAGCGCTTCGAGCGCCGCCACGCCGCAGGCGGTGTCCTGTTCGCCGTTGCCGCCCGACAGGCCCACGCCGCCAATCACTTCGCCATTGACCACGATCGGGTAGCCGCCCACGAACACGGCGAACTTGCCGTCGAAACTCCACTGGATGCCGAACGCTTCGTTGCCGGGCAGTGCCGGGCCATTCGGCGCCGTGTTGAACAGATGGGTCGAGCGCTTGTGCCCGGCGGCCGTGAACGCCTTGTTCCAGGCAATCTGCGGACCGGTGATGCGGGCACCGTCCATGCGTTCCAGCAGCAGCGGATAGCCGCCGTCATCGACGATACAGACCGATTCGAGCACGCCGATTTCCTCGGCCTTGCGAATCGCGGCGGCCACCATATGGCGGGCTTCCTTCAACTCGAGCTTGATGGCTTTCTTCATGTTGGTTTCCTTATGGCGTTGTTTGTCAGACGCCCTGGTAGACGGTCTTGATCTGCGTGTAGAACTCCAGCCCGGCGCGACCCGATTCGCGGAAGGTCGAGGTACTGGAGCGCTTCAGGCCACCAAACGGCGCGTTGACCAGGTTGCCGGTGGTGGTGCGGTTGATCTTCACCGTGCCCGATTCGATATCGCGGGCAAAGTCGTGGATGTAGCGCGGATTGCGTGTGGCGATGGCGGCGGACAGGCCGTACTCGCTATCGTTGGCCTTGGCGATGGCGTCGGCGTAGCTGTCGACTTCGATGATCGCCAGCACCGGGCCGAAGATTTCTTCCTGCGCGATCCGCATGGCCTGCGTGACGTCGGTGAAGACGGCAGGCGCCACGTAGTAGCCGTGGGCGAAGTCGCCTTCGGTCAATGGCTCGCCGCCGCACAGCAGCGTTGCTTCCTGCTTGCCGGTGGCGATATAGCCGAGCACCGTTTCCAGTTGCTTGCGTGTGGCCAGCGGACCCAGATCCATGCCCGACGCCATGCCGTGGCCGATCTTGAGGGTCTTCACCTTGGCCACGAGTTTCTCGGTGAATGCCTGCTTCACGCCGCGCATGACCAGGATGCGGCTGGTACCGGTGCAAGCCTGGCCTGACAGCGACAGGCCGCCCTTGATGGCGAGGTCCACGGCGCGATCGAGATCCGCGTCTTCCATTACGATCAACGGATTCTTGCCACCCAGCTCCATCTGCGTGCGCGTGGTCATCGGCACCGACTTGTGGATCTGTTCGCCAGCCGAGGTCGACCCCGTGAACGACACCGCGCGCACCGCACGTGATTCGACAATCGTGGGCCCCACCTCGGCGGCACTGCCGGTCAGGAAATTGAGCACGCCTTTCGGGATGCCTGCCTTGACAAATGCCTCGGCCAAGCGAAATCCGGACAGCGGCGCGTCGGAGGATGGCTTGAACACCACGGTGTTGCCGGTAATCAGCGCCGGTGCGATCTTGCGCGCGGGAATCGATACCGGGAAGTTCCACGGCGAGATCACGGTCACCACGCCCAGCGGTTCGCGCAGGCTGTAGACCAGCATGTCCGGATCGTCGTTCGGATAGCTTTCGCCGCTGAAGGTCTGGCCTTCGACCGCATAGAAGCGCAGCGTCTGCGCCGAACGCATGATTTCGTCGCGCGCCAGGTTCAGCGACTTGCCTTCCTCGCGCGTCAGCTCGGCGGCGATGGCATCGGCGTTTGCTTCCAGATGCGCGGCGGCATCGTTCAGGATCTTCGCGCGCTTGCCGATCGGGGTTTTCTTCCACGCGTCGAATGCGGCGGCGGCGGCGGCCACCGCGGCGGCGGCGTCACGTGCGTCGGACGCTGCGTGGCGGCTGACGATGTCGCGCGTGTCGGCAGGATTGATATTGTCGAGCGTGCGGCCGCTGGCGCTGTCGCACCATTCGCCGTCAATATAGTTGCGGTACGTCTCGGTCATCTTGCGGGGGCCCTGTTCTGATTCGGAGAAACACCGGACGCGCCAGCAGCAGCGTCCGGCCATGGCGTCGCGATGCTTCAGGCGGCCACTGCTTGCTGCTTCGGTTCGACGTAGTCGTAATAGAGCGCGGTCGTATAGAGCAGGCGCATCTGGGCGCCGATCTCGCAGATCTTCAGGCAGCGCTGTTGCAGTTCGGGCGTGTTGGCGTGCTCGAGCACGATCTGGTAGCCGCGCTCTCCATGGATTTCGTCGGACACGATATGCAGGTCGAAGAATTCCACTTCCTCGTCGGTAAAGCCGTACTTCTCGCGCAGCGTCGGGGTTTGCTTGCGATAGATCGACGGGACCTGCGACTCCAGGCCCACTACCAGGCCGGCCACGGCCACCACCGGGTCTTCACGCATGGCCACCGCATAGCACCAGCTCTGCAGGCCGCGCGTGGTGGGCGACATGTTGTCGGGACTCACCATACGTTCGCGCGTGGTGCCGCAGGCCTCGGCAAAGCGGATCAGCAGGTCGGTATGGCGATCACCGCCAATTTCTTCCTCGTACATGTTTGCCAGCAGGAAGTCCTTGGCCTCGGTCATGTGGTCGGGCGTGCGGGCATAGATATAGCCAAGGTAATCCGCGAACGGACCCACATAGTGATAGTGGTTCTCGGCCCAGCGGGCCAGATGGTCGCGGCTCAGCGTGCCACTGGCCCATGCCTTGCTGAACGGCGCCTGGTTGGCGCTCTTGCCCTTGATGGCGTTTTCAAGGGCGGCACGGAAATCTTCACGGTTCATCAGTTCGGCCATTTGGGGCTCCTGTACTTGGCGAATGGGGGTGAGTGAGTTTTGTATACTTTCTACAACGTCGTTTGGGCGATAAAAAAGCCGCACAAGGCGGTTGACTGCAAGGTTCCTTTATCCGGTCAGGCGGCGACGGCTTTTGCGTCGCACAGGCGTTGCCATGCCACGCCAGCCAGCGCCACATCTTCCAGGCCGACGCCCACCGACTTGTAGATCACGATGTCGTCGGGGTTTTGGCGCACGGCTTTCGAGTCGAGCAATACGTCGGACAGTTCCACGATCTTGTGGTCTGGCAGCACGGCCTTGTCGGCCAGCACGAGGTCGCCCGCTTCGCGCAGGGACTGTGGCCGCCATTCGACCACCACTGCGGCGGCACGCGACAGCAACGTGTCGTCGAGTTCACGCGTATGCGGCAGGCTGGAACCGATGGCCGCCACGAATGCGCCGGGTTTGACGCTGGCGCCCGCGAATAGCGGTGTGGTGGACCGTGACGCCGTGACAATGATGTCGGCGTCCGCCACGGCGTCTTCGGGTTGGGCAAATTCGACAGCGATGCCGCATTGCGTGGCCAGTCGGTCGGCAGCATCGGCAGCGGCATACGGATCGCTGACAAGTATGCGCTGCAGTGGCAGGGCGGCGGACAGTTGCAGCGCATGCTGCACCCCCTGGGTGCCGGCACCGAACAGCGCCAGTGTCCGCGCATCGGTGCGCGCCAGGCGCTGTGCGGCCAGTACCGTGCAGGCCGCTGTGCGCAACCGCGTGATGGCGCCCGCGTCGAACGAGGCCAGCGGCCGGCCGTCAACCGTTGAAAACAGCAGGATGACAAACGAGAACTGACCGGCGATCGTGGTGTAGACCTTGGCGCCGGCCACTTGCTGGTCCGGTATGACAGCGCCCAGTGTCGAAAGCTTCACGCCGCCGGCCTCGGTACGAATCCGTTCCTGCATGGCGGCGTCGCCGCGGCCGAAGCTGCGGAATGCTTCCAGCATCGCGGCCTGGGCGTCGGCGGCCGTGACGTGGCGATCGATCATTGCGTCGGTGACGTGGAGCATGGCTAAGTCGTCTCAGAAGCTATTTCGGTATACAGTCTACACAAGCTTTTGAAAAATGCCAGAGGGTTTTCCATATTCCGAGGCACTTCCGAACTGGTGCGAGATGCCCGTAATCCGTGCGCTGTAGCCAGATATCGCACCGATCGGGTGATTTCCCTAGGTTCTGCAACTTTCGCTTGTTTTCGGGATGTTGCGGGATATAGTATACAAAAAAGATTCGAGACAGTAATTCCATACCGCCCCCACAAGGGCCTCCATGATCAGGGGAGCCTCATGCAACAAACCGTAGAGATCGGCCTGGCACACTGGGTGTACCTGCTAGGCGTTGCAGTGATCGTGTTGACCATGATCCTGCGTGCCAATGTCGTAGTGCCGTCGATTCTTGGCACTTTCCTCGTGATCCTGGCCATCACGGGCAGTCCGGTCAGCGCGCTGGGCGGCATATTTTCAGCGAGCCTGGTCGCGGCCAAGGAGCTGTTCAACATCTTCCTGGTCATTGCGTTCATGACGGCGCTGCTCAATGCGCTGAAGACGTTGCGCTCTGATATACGCATGGTCGAGCCGTTCCGTGTGGTCATGAAGAACGGACACAGCGCCTACTTCATCCTGGCCGGCATTACCTATGTGATCTCGCTGTTTTTCTGGCCCACGCCCGCGGTGCCGCTGGTCTCGGCCATCCTGCTGCCCGCCGCGATTGCCGCTGGCTTGCCGCCGCTGGCCGGAGCCATGGCCATTGCGATTGCCGGCCAGGGCATGGCACTGTCGTCGGACTATGTGATCGGTGTGGCGCCGGGCATCAGTGCCAAGGCGGCCGGTGCTGCGGTCAGTGCCGCCGTGGTGGCGGACCGTGCGCTGATCCTGTCGATCATTACCGGCGCGATTGCGCTCACGCTGGCCTACCTGTCGATGCGTCGCCATATCGTGCCCGCCAGCGGGGCGCTGCTCGACCGCTGGCAGGCGCGTGCCACCGGTGTCGATACCGCCGTAGAAGCAACCGGTACCTTCGACAAGGCTGAGATCGCACGCGGCACCTCGCATGCGGAACCGCTGGTGACCGACGCCAACATCGAGTCGAGCCTGGCGATGGTGGCGCAGCGTCGCGTGAAGTGGTCCAAGTTCTTCGCGGTGCTGACGCCGTTGGCGTTCATCTGCGTGGTCTCGCTGATGGTGCTGCCGAAGATCGGCGCGGGCATGCCCGATCTCAACGGTGGCGCTGCCGCGGCGCTGGTGGGTGGCGTGGCGGCTCTGCTGATGATGCTGGCCACGCTGGCCGCCGAGGGGCCGCGCAAGATGCTCGACGTGTGTCCCGAACACATTACCGATGGCTTTGTGTTTGCATTCAAGGCCATGGGTTCGGTCCTGCCAATCGCCGGTTTCTTCTTCGTGGGTGCCGGTGAAACTGCCGCGCAGATCCTGGGCGTGGATGCGGGCAAGGCGCCAAGCCTGCTGTTCGAACTGATCCAGGCCTACCAGCACATGATTCCCGACAACCACGTGCTGGTCGCCTTTGGCGTGCTGCTGGTGGGCATGATCACCGGCATCGACGGTTCGGGTTTTGCCGGACTGCCGCTGACGGGCACGCTGGCCGGTGCGTTGGGTCCGGTCGTTGGTTTCGATTCGGCCACGCTGGCGGCCGTAGGCCAGATGGGTGCGGTGTGGACCGGTGGCGGCACGCTGATCGCCTGGTCGTCGCTGATTGCCGTGGCTGGCTTTGCGCGCGTGCCGGTGCTCGACGCCGTGCGTGCGCTGCTGCTGCCGGTGATTGCGGGGCTGGTTGTCTCCACGACCTGCGCGATGTTGATCTGGCACTGATACGAGCACGGGCCAGCCGATTCCAACTCAGATTTTACAAAGTCATATGCCGAAAGTTGTTTTCCACAAGAACGGCCAGGTGTTCGTGGACGAGGTCAAGCCTGAGACGAACCTCGTGGTGCGCGCGGGCATCAAGCAGTTCCCGTATCCACACCTGCGCTACGAGTGTGGCATGGGCAAGTGTTCCAAATGTGCATGCCGAGTGCTGGATGGTGCCGAACACCTGCCGCCACCCAACTGGAAAGAGAAGAAGCAGCTTGGCGAACGGCTCGACCAGGGGTTCAGGCTGGCATGCCAGATCTGGCTCACGCATGACATCGAACTCGAGCAGCCGGAACTGACGACCTGACATGTTCGTGATCCTGACCAGCAAGCCCGGCCAGTTCCGCACCGAGGCCGTACCCGGCGTGCAGCCTCTGGAAACCTGGGAATACCTGTTCTACGGGCGTCCCAAGGCCATCTTCGTGATTGCCGAACTGGTGGAAACGGAAAAGACGATAAAGGTGCGCGTAATCGATGAAACCGGCGATGGAGTCGATGCCGGCACCGCGCCAGTGGTCAATCACGTGCCCACCAAATTCCTGGAGCGTTTCGATACGCTCGCCGCTGCCCACGATGCGCTTCACAAACTCGCGCACTTTGGCAGCATGGATCTCACTATGAGGAAGCAATGATGCGGGCCGATACCGAAACGGATACCACTGTGGCCGACGATACCGAAGCCGATGCCGTGCCGCAGACGCGCACGGTGGCCATCACGTTCTTGACCAATCAGGGCAAGACCGTGACCGCGCCGGAAAACAGCAACCTGCTACGCGTATCGCTGCGCGAGCAGGGCGGCATCCCGTTCAAGTGTGGTGGCGGCATCTGCGGTACCTGCAAATGCCGGATCGAGACCGGGCTCGAGCATACCGATGCAGTCAAGCCCAAGGAGCGCAAGCATCTCAACGATGACGATCTGCGCGCCGGCTATCGCATGGCGTGCCAGACGTTCGTCAAGGGCGATGTATCGGTGTCCTGGCAGCCATTGACCGCGCCGCGCTAGTACCAGCGGGCTGGCGCGCTCAGGTGCGCAGCCCGACCATGGCCGAAATCTTGTCGGCCGCCTCCAGCAACGGCGGCAGGAACTGGTCCACCATTTCCTGTGCGCTGGTGCGATTGGCCTGGCCGCTGATATTGAGCGCGGCAATCACCTGTCCGGTGCGATTGCGGATCGGTGCGGCCAGCGACACCAGCCCTTCTTCCAGTTCCTGATCGTTCTGCGCCCAGCCGCGTGTGCGGATTTCGGCGATCAGTGTCTTCAGCGTGTCGATATCGGTGACCGTGCGACGGGTACGTGCCTGCAGGTCCGATGCACGCAACACCCGGTCGAGTTCGGCCGCATCCAGTCCCGACAGCAGCACGCGTCCCATCGACGAACAGTAAGCCGGCAGCCGGCTACCGATCGACAGGTTGATGGTCATGATCTTGCGTGCCGGCACGCGCAGCACGTAAACGATCTCGGTGCCGTCCAGCACGGAGATCGAGCAACTCTCATGCACGGATTGCGAGAGCGTTTCCATGATCGGCTCGGCCAGGTTCCAGAACGGCATCGACGTCAGGTACGCGAATCCGAGGTCCAGGATCTTCGGCGTCAGGCGAAACAGCCGACCATCGTTCTGCACATAGCCCAGGCCCACCAGCGTCAGCAGGATGCGGCGTGCCCCGGCGCGGGTCAGTCCGCTGGCCTGGGCGATCTCGGTCAGCGTTTGCGCCGGATGACTGGCGTCGAAGGCACGGATCACCGACAGGCCGCGCGCAAACGACTGCACATAGCTGTCGCTCGGTTTCTCTGTCGTACCGGCCACGGGCGCCCGGGACGTTGCGGAATCGGCTGGATGCGCCATGGATCTGAAAGGGCTCGAAAGGCCGAAAGGGTAGAGGAAATGTGCCTGCTTTGCCAGTCCGGGGCAACCTTTTGCGAACTTGTGTGGCCATCGTGTCGAAGACGGAACTCGCGTGGTCGCTGACGAGACAAAACTGTCTATCGCATAATGTGCAACCGCACAATGTTGCAGCATCGCGCAACAGATGGCCACGACAACAATGTCATGCAATGGGAAACGGGTCCGGTGAACGAGACAATCCAGTGGAACGATTGGGAGGCTTTTTGCTGTGTGGTGGAGCAAGGCACGTTTACAGCCGCTGCCGCCGCGCTTGATTGCCCGAAGTCACGCGTTTCGGCGGCGGTGATCCGGCTCGAGACCGCGATCGGCGCCAAGTTGCTGGAGCGCACCACGCGCCGCATGCGGCTCACCGATGCCGGGGGCGCGGTTTATCGCGACGTGGCGCCACTGTTTGCGCGCCTGCGCGAAATCCGCCAGGAAACCCTGGCGCGCGAGGAGCGCGTGCAGGGAATGCTGCGCATCGCCACGCCCTATGAATTTGGTGCCCAGCAACTGGGCGGCGTGATCTGCCGCACGCTGGCCGCGCATCCGGCACTCGATATCACCGTGGAGATCGCGCAGGGACTGGTCGACCCAATCCGCGAAGGCTATGACATTGCCTTCGTGACCGTCGATACCGACCTGCCCGACTCGGGCACGATTGCCCGCCGCATCTGGCACGTCGAGCGCGGGCTGGTGGCGGCGCCGACCCTGGCAGCAAGCCTGCCGGCACAGATGCAGCCGGAAGACTTGTCGAACATGCCTACGCTGGCCACGCCGGGTGCTTCGATCTGGGAATTTTCGCGCAACGGCCAGCGGATTGCGGTGCCGATCCGACCTCGCATGCAGACCTATAACGCCGAACTGCGCATGCAGGCCGCGCTGGCGGGACTGGGAATTGCCAGGGTGCCGATGACGGCTGCGGAGACGGAAATTGCGCAGGGCAGGCTGGTGCGCGTGATGCCGGATTGCCCGTTGCCGCCGCTGAGGGTATTTGCGTTACTGCCCGACCGGCGGCTCCAGCCGCGCAAGGTGCGCGCATTCATGGAAGCCATCGAGTCGATGATGGGGGCGGATCTCGACGATCTCGGGCAGTAACTTGCGCTGTGTGACTGGCTCAACGGAACTGGGGGAGCGTTCCGCCGAACCTGTTTCGCCTGGACTGGCGAAACTCATGCGCCGGCGAGGCGCATGCGACGCTTACGCGCCTTCGGTGTAGACGTCGCGCTTTTCCGTGACGGTGCGGGCGCCTTCGGTGTAGACGTCGCGCTTTTCGGTGACGGTGCGGGCGCCTTCGGTGTACACGTCACGCTTTTCGGTCACGCCGCGCGCGCCGTCGAGGTACGGGTCGATCGTGCGGCCGATGCTGCCGTCCAGGCGTGCCAGGTCCGACAGGGGTTGGGCAGCCTGGGCTGCGGTGGCGCCGATCGACAGGCCGAGGGCGATCAGGGAGAGGGCGAGGGTCTTCTTCATGGTGTGCTGTTCCTACTATTTGGCAGAGATCGCGGGTGGGTTCCGCGCTGGCTGTAATGTAGGCTTCGGCATGCACAGGAAAAAGGGTGAATCCTCGACAGACTGTTCAATGCACTGAACAATAAGGGTTAACCCTAGACCGGAATTGTGTGATACGGTGGCGCCCCTCGCCACCGCTGATACCGGCCAGTGATTGGCCGTAAAGCGGGTTAGCGACTGCTTACACCGACGCTAACTTCGAGGTTCATACGACCCCGCGGCTCAACCCGCCGATCACCATCAGCAGGATCTGGGCGATCACGAACAGGATCAGCGGCGAGATATCGAAGCCGCCAAGGCGAGGCAGGATGCGCTGGATCGGGCGCAGCAGCGGGGCGGTCAGGTGCCAGATCGGGCCGGCCAGCGGCGATTGCGGGTTCACCCAGGACAGTACTGCCATCAGCAGCGTGACCCACATCACCATGCTGATGCCCCACTTGAGCATGCTCAGGATGGCAAGCGCGAGGATCACAGGCAGGAATGACACCGGATCCGCATTGAGCACCAGCGCGCGGCAAACCAGGAATGCCACCGCGGTCAGGTAGGCCGCGAGCACGGTAGCCCAGTCGATACCGCCGATACCGGGAATGATGCGGCGCAGCGGACGCACGATCCAGTCAGTGACCTGGAATACCCCTTGCGACACCGGATTGCGGGACGGCAGGCGGGTCAGTTGCATCCACAAACGCAGCAGCAGCGCCATGCCGAAGAGCGTGAAGACAGTATCAAGCAGGAACAGGACGATTTCCGTGAACATCGGGCGGATTTCCCTTTTAGGCGTTGCGCGTTTAGGTTGCGACAGGGGTGTCGGCGACCGCACAGATTTTGCCATACCCGGTTGCCCCACCCTGCGCAAAAATGGAGGCTGAATGCGCGTCAGCGCACCAGATGCGATCGCGGCAACTCATATAATGGGCGCCCAGTCACCTGACACCGCGCATCCCGCTGCCTTCTATGCCCCGCAAGCCCGCCACCGCGAAGCCGACCGGCGAAACCACCGCACTGAGCAAACCGGACTTCGAGGCGTTGTCCGACTTCCGTTACCAGTTGCGCCGCTTCCTGCGGTTTTCCGAGGATGCCGCGCAGTCCGAAGGCGTGACCGTGCAGCAGTACCTGCTGATGCTCCATATCCGCGGCAGCCGCGACAAGGAATGGGCGTCGGTGGGCGAACTGGCCGAGCGGCTGCAGGCGAAGCAGCATGGCGTGGTGGCGCTGGTCAATCGCTGCGAAGCGGCAGGGCTGGTCAGCCGTCGCGTCAATCCCGACGACCGCCGCGTGGTGCAGATCCATCTGCTGGCCAAGGGCGAGCGTTGCCTGAACCGGTTGGCCGCGCTGCACCGCGCCGAGCTCGAGTCGTTGCGCGGCACGTTTCGCGTGGCGCGCATCACCGCGTTCAACGACGACGAAGCCGAACGGACCTGATCCGACCTGACCCGGAACGCCACGCGTTACAGGCGGTTACCCAACACAATCTCTGGTGACACCTGCGCGCAGGCGGCCGCTCTAGACTCCCGCGCATTATCAACACGCGCTTCGACGCGGGAGTGTCCACCATGTCCATCCGAATTCGTTCAGTCATGCGCCCGCTGGCACTGGCCACGCTGGCCGCCGGTACGCTGGCAGGCTGTGCCGCGCCCTACGGTGCCGGCTATGGCGATGGGTATGGGACGGGGTACCAGAGCGGATACCAGACCGGCTATGGCAGCGCAGGTTACGGCAGTACCGGCTATGACAATGGCTACGGCACCTCCGGCACGCAGATCAGCGGCACCCCCGCCTATCAGCAGCAGCCGTATCCACAGCAAAGCTACCCGCAGCAAAGCTATCCGCAGCAGTCATATCCGCAGGCGCAACAGCCGGGTTATCCGCAGCAGCCTGCCTATGACCAGTATGGCTATCCGCAGCAGGCCCAGGGTGGCTACGGCGCTGCAACTGGCAATTCCGGCTACAGCGACCCGTATGCCGTGCGCTATGGCTGGGTCGAGTCAATCGAACAGGTGGGTGGCCAGCCGGCCGGCACCAGCGGTGCCGGCGCGGTGATCGGTGGGGTGGTGGGCGGCCTGCTGGGCCACCAGGTAGGCGGCGGGCGCGGCAATACCGTGGCGACGATTGGTGGCGCGGTGGCGGGCGCACTGGCGGGCAATGAAGTGGAGAAACGCTCCGGCACCACGCAGCCTGCGTTCCGCGTACGTGTACGCACCAATGACAACAACTATCTGACGTTGACGCAGACCACCCCATACAACCTGCGCATGGGCGATCGCGTCAAGGTGCAGAACGGCGTGGCCATGCCCTACTGAGCCGCGTCACCAGCATCACCAGCATCACCAACATCAGCCATCAGGAACGCCCGGTCACGCAGCCGGGCGTTTTGCTGTCTTGCCGTCTTGCGTTACGACAGCGCGTTGGCCAGGAAGGACAGCGTGCGGCCGTGGGCCAACGCCGCCGAGCGTTGGTGATACGAGCCACGTGCCCAGCAGTTGAAGCCGTGGTCAGCCTGCTCGTATACGAAGACCTCGGTGCCGCGCTTGCCGGCCACGGCCTGGCGCACCTTCTCCACGTCGTCAGGGGTGATATGGGCATCCAGCGCGCCGTAGTGGAACTGCACCGGCACGTTGATGGCTGCCGCCTCGTGCAGGTTGTTCTGGATGCCACCGCCGTAGTACGGCACGGCCGCATCGACCAGGCCACGGGCCGCGGCTATGTACGAGACCAGTCCGCCAAAGCAGTAGCCCACGGCTGCGACCTTGGCGCCTTCGCCAATCTCTTTGCGCAAGGCAGCCACCGTGGCGCTAACGTCGGACACGGTATCTTCGAGGTTCACGGCCTTGCGCAACTCCATGGCCTTTTCCCAATCCTTGCCGTCGTAGCCCAGTTCCACGCGCGGTGCCTTGCGCCAGAAGACGTCAGGAGCCAGCACCACATAGCCGTCGGACGCATATTGATCGGCCACCGAGCGGATGTGTTCATTGACGCCGAAGATTTCCTGAACCAGTACGATGCCGGGATTGCCCGGCTGCTTGCCGGCGGGCGGCAGGCTCAGGTAGGCGTCAAAGCTGCCGTCGGCGGTATCGATACGGATCCAGCGGCTATTGGGCGTGGTGCTCATGATTGGGGAAACTCCAGGGTTGTTCAGGCCAGCAAGGGGCCAGCGGATGCGCAAGTGTGCCACCGCTGCAAGGAACCTGCAGCGCGCCGATCCAGGTCACGCCAAGGCAAACCAAGGCGTGCCGCAAAAAAACATGCCGGCACCCGCGGGTCGGGTTGGCCGGCATGGGGGCCGCATGCATTGCGGCCGCAGGACTGCTTGTTCTTTCGCTGGGCGTTGCTGCTATGCGTCGCTTACCAGCGTTACCAGCGCAATTGCACGTTCTTGTCGCCGGGAGCCACCGTCGTACGTTTGGACATGCCGTCGTACGTCGCTACCACCTGGTACGAGGCGCGTGGGCCCTTGATCAGGCAGCGTGGACCGGTCGATGTGAACTGGGCCACTTCCTTGCCATTGCGCATCAGCTTCACGTTGACATCCGACAGGTACTCGCCACGTCCACCTTGCGTGAACAGCAGCCCCATATCGTAGTTACGCGCCTCGCTGCGCATTTCGGCCTGTTCGTCGGCTGCGACACCGCCGCACACATAGGTGAACGGGCCGGCCGTGGACGTACTCATGTCCGCGTTCGCCGCCATCGACACGCCTAATGCTGCGGCGAATATGCCGACAGCACACCAGCTTCGCGCGCGTCGGTGCACCGTGGACTTCCGGGCAAATTGGTCAGTGTGTTGATCTGCTTGCATCGCTTCCTCCTGCCAGGTTGACGGGATGGCGCGACGCTTGCCATGGGGCAGGTTCATGGACTGGACAACAGCCTGTCGCGGCATCTCCTTGGATACGTACCTCAAGTAGATACCGCAGCGCAGCAGGCGTCTGTCAGCGTTTCACTGATCTTCCTGCGGGACGAGGCTGAGCCATGCGGGAAACAGCGGGGTATTTTGCCCGCTGCCGTACCGGGCTTGCAGGAAAGAGAGGCGCCGCTCACATGGCGGCGCACACTTGTTACTCTGGCAGGCAGTGTCAGTATGCCGACGACTTTTCGAAGCGCGTGCGCCAGTTGTCGGAGTAGGCCTTGACCACAGCGCTATCGCCACGAATCAGCATGCCGTTCTCGGCGTTGCGTTCCTGCGCGGACTTCGTGAAATTGAACGAACCCGTGAATACTGCCTGGTCGTCGAACACCATGACCTTGTTGTGGGCGATGGCTGGCCGGGTATCGACCACCACCGGAATGCCCGCGTTCTTGAGGAAGGTGGCACTGGTGTAGCGTTCCGATGCCTGGCTCTTGTCCACGATCACGCGCACATCCACGCCTCGCTGGTGCGCTTCGGTCACGGCCTTGGCGATTGGCGTGCTGGTGAACGAATAGGCCTGGATCAGCAGCTTGTGCCGCGTCTTGTTGATGGCCTCGACAATCATGTCCTGGCAGCTTGGACCATCGGGCACGAAGCACAACGTGTAGGTGCTGCCGGTGGCGAACTGGCTGGTATGCGCGCGTGGCGCGCCAAGCGTGTCGACAAAACGTTCCAGCGTGGAAGTGGTGCGAGCCTGCGCGGCACCCGCGACAGTGACGACGGCCAGCAGGCCCAACATGCCCGCCTTAGCGAGGCGCCTGCATCGGAGCAAGGAAGGAAACATCAGGTTACAGGGTGGTGACAGGAATCGAGGGCACGCAGCGTAACAGGCCGTGCGCTGTTTTCGCAACCGGAAACGCACATGCATTTGCTGCTTGCGGGAACTGATGAACGGCCTTGGGACTCGATCCTGAGGGTGCCTATGATGAATGGGCTGCAGTGCTGTTACGCGGCAGGCAGCGGTCCTGCCAAATGAGCCATGACACAGGAGACCAAGATGTCCAACCACACCTACAAGCTGGTCGAAATCGTCGGGTCGTCAGCCGATGGCAGTGACGACGCCATTCGCAATGCGCTGACCAAGGCAAGCGAGACCATCAAGCATATCGACTGGTTCGAAGTGGTGGAGACGCGCGGCCATGTGGTGGACGGCAAGCTCGCGCATTTCCAGGTGACGCTGAAGATCGGCTTCCGGGTCAACTGAGCCCGACGGGGCCGGGCGCATTCAATCGAACTGGTACGACCACAGCAGGTTGATCCGTGGCGAGCGGTGGCTGGCGTTGGTGGGCTTGTCGCCCACGGGCTGCGCCACCGATACGTCCATCGAGTAATAGCGGCGGTCGGAGAAGCGCAGGCCGATAGCCACCGACTGCAACGTACGGTGTGACAACGACACGCTGTTGGAGTACACGCGCGCCATGTCGGTGGCAATAAAAGGCTGCAGCGTCTTCAGGTACGTGAAGTCAACGGTGAACAGCCGGTTGATCTCGGCCGATGCGCCCCAACCCTTGTCGCCGGCGATCTCGCCTGCGGGATAACCGAGACCGAAGAAGCGGCCCCCGAAGCTGATCTGCTCGCTGGAGGCGAGCCGGTTGCCGCTGTATTGTCCGGCGGCCGACAGCGCCATGCCGAAGCCGAACGGCAGGTCGTTGGCCTGTGACAGCAGCAACCGGGTGCGCCAGAAGCTCAGATCGTTAAGGTTGTTCTCGCGATTGGCGCCGAGCGCGTCGAAGCCCTTGTAGAGGCCCAGCGTCGCGTTGCGTGTGACACCGCTACCGCGCTGCAGGTAGGACATTTCCGCACTGGCCACGCGCACGCTGGTCGACAGTTCCACCTTGCGCCCAGCGCCCGGTTGCACAGCCTGCGTATAGCGCTCGAACTGGCTGTTGGCATAGAAGCCGCCGGTCAGCGTCAGCACATGGCGGTTGTTGAGGATCAGCGGATAGGCAAGCGAACCGCCGAGCCGTTTTGAATCGTTGACGTAGCGCGATTCGAAACCGATGGGTGCCAGCGCGCTGTTCTCGGGTACGCCGCGATAGTGCGAAGCAGTGATCTTGGCCAGCATGCCTTCGGTGCCGAGCGGCTGCGCGTAGGTGGCGGCGTAATACTCTTCGCTGTCGCGGCCCTTGGGGAACAGCGTGGAGAACGACAGTTGCTCTCCGAGCGGCGTCAGGCTGTTGGTGGTGGCCGTGGCAATCGCGCGGATACCCGGCGACATCCATTCCACACCGGTGCCGAAGGTGAATGGCTTGCGCTTGACCTCGATCACCATGTCGCACGCACCATCGGTGGTGGTGGGCGGTTGTACCGTGGCGTTGACCTGCATGCCCGGCTGCTGCGCCAGCACGTTGACATAGTGCTCGAAGCTTTCCTGGCGCAGCGGGCGGTCCTGCTTGAGCTGTTCGGCGATCTTGCGCAGCCGCGCTTCAGAGGGCCCCGGCTTGCCACGTACCGTGACGTTGGCAACATACCCTTCCACCACGGTGATCAGCACCTTGCCATTGTCGAAAGCTTGCGCCGGCACGAAGGCGAAGGACAACGGATAACCGGCGTCCTTG
The DNA here is from genome assembly GCF_057315035.1 of Cupriavidus sp. Taxonomy (NCBI): domain Bacteria; kingdom Pseudomonadati; phylum Pseudomonadota; class Betaproteobacteria; order Burkholderiales; family Burkholderiaceae; genus Cupriavidus; species Cupriavidus sp. Next base: position 28,779 of record NZ_DBHKYV010000004.1, read on the forward strand.
TACATCTGCGTGACGGCTTCCGCTGCCTGCAGCAGTTCGGCCACCGTGATTTCGCGATTGGCCAGCGGCGTGAACTTTGCCGCGATCTGCTCGAACGGCAGGGTCTTCGCACCTTCGATCTGGAAATGCCTGGGCGTGAGGCGCGTCGCAAGCAGATTCTGCAAGGCTGAGTCGGGACGCTCCACCTGCACCGTGACATTGCTTTGCGCAGGCTTGCTTGGAGCGATGCTGGGCAGGGTCTGGGTCGGATCGCCCTGTACCGGGCCTCGTTCCGCGTGAGACAAACCGCCATGTATGGCGCCGACGCCAAGCAACAGCGCGGCAACGCGTTTGCGTGTACGCATGGTATTACCCCTCGGTGTAAAACTGCTGTGCGGCTATGAGGTCGCGTGCCACGGGCGCAAGGGATGCCGCTTCCCTTGCCGCCCACTGGTGGCCGTGACGCTTTGCTTCGTTGGGGGTGCCATCAGCACCCCGTCAAGGTCTAGGGCTTGCCGCCGAGCGCGCCGCTCAGTCCGCTTGTGAGCCCACCCACGAGGCCCCCGACGACGCCCGTAACCGGGGCCAGCGGATTGGCCGGCTTGCTGCCGCCCGAGGTCGAAGCGGTGGTGGTGCTGGCCGGTGCATTGCCGCCGGCAAGGCCCGCAACCACCGCGGTGACTGGCGCCAGCGGACTGGCGCCGCCGCCGGTGGCGTTGGTCACGCTGCTGGTTACTCCGCTGACCAGGCCGGTCACCGGGGCGAGCGGACTTGTGCCACCACTGGCTGCGCCGCCGAGTCCGCTGCCGAGTCCGCTGGTGAGTCCATTCGTGAGTCCGCCGACCAAACCAGTCACCGGCGCCAGCGGGCTGCTTGCGCTGCCACCGGCCGGGCCATTCACGACACCGCCCACCGATGCCACCGTGGTGCCGGTGCCCGTGACGATGCCGCCTACACCCGATACGACCGGTGTATTGGTATTGGTCAGTTGCGTGCCGGCAGTTGCCAGTGCGCCGCCCACCGTTGCCAACAGGTTGTTGACCGGTTGGCCCAGCCCCGTTGCGGCGCCAAGCGTTTGCGTGCCGTTGGTCAGCGTGGACGTCAGCGGCACGATGGCTTTGCTGACGCTGCTGGTCAGTTGCTCGACCGGACCCGAGGAAAGCGCGGTGCCGAGCTGGCTGCCAACGCTGCTGACCGTGCCGCCCACCTGCGACACCACGCCACCCAGCGGCGTGGTCACGGTACCCAACGGTGCCAGCGGGCCGCTACCGAGGCCGCTGACGGCGCTACCGGCATTCGACACCGCATTGCCGAGCTGGCTCACCACGCCGCCTGTGCTGGCAACCGTGGTACCCACCGGGTTGGTGGCATTGGGAATATTGCCGAGACCGGACTGCACACCGTTGCCAAGTACGCTGACGGCATCGCCAACGGAACTCACCACGCCGGCCAGGCCGTTCTGCGTCTCTGACGATATGCCGGGCACGTTCGCGGTCTGGATGGCATCGCCCACGCCGCTGACCGTGTTGCCCACGCCGCTCACGAGGCCGCCGGCATTGTTGGCGATGACGCTGGTCGGCGTCAGTGCCGTGGTGTTTCCGCCATTGTTGCCGCCGTTACCACCACCGTTGTTGTTCGAAGTATCGGTGCCGGTGCTGCCGGTGCTGCCGGTGCTGCCGGTGCCTCCGGTGCCACCAGTGCCACCGCTGTTGCCCGTCGTTGCGGTATTGCTGGTGCCGCCGGAACTGCCCGTGCCGCTGGTACCCATCGACGTCGAACCGCTGCCGCTCGCGCAACCGCCAAGTGCCAGCAAGGACCCCAGCAGAGTCGTGACCAACATCTGCTTTGCAAAACGTTGCTCTTGTCGCATGACCTTTTCCTGTTTTGATTTTCCCGTTCAAGTTCACGAGCACGCGTCCTTGTTTTGTGTGTCATCGAGGTACGTGGCGTGCCGTGTCTGACATGCATTGCGCAAACGGTGTGCCAATCAGCGGGAGGGTCCTTGATGGACCCATACGAAGGTTGGGGATGCCGCTGCAAACGCCCGTGTCACAACGGTTTCAGGCAGGTGGGTCAAACGCGCGCATGAAGCGCGCGGACATCGCGCAGGCTCTAATTCGCGTTACGCGTTACGTAACGCGTCGGCGTAACACGTTACGTGACACGTAACGGCCTGTGATGGCGCCGAACCCCTGCGTGGCTCGCCCATCAGGAACCTGCGCTCGTCCCGCAAAGCCGCCGTGCGCAACGGTTTGCCGGCGTTCGGCGGAAGTGCCGCGGCGCTCGTGTCGAACATGCGCTTGAGCCTGGCACACCGTTTGCGCTTTCGGTTCCCACATACCAGCACACCGAAGGAGAACAGGACATGAAGGCAACGATGCAGACGCGCCCCCTCAACGTGATGGCTATCGCCTGCGCCGCCGCGGTGGTCTTGCTGGCCGGGTGTGCCTCGGGTGGTTCGAGCGGCGGTGCAAGTCCGTCGTCGCCAAACACGCCGACCAATCCGGGGACCACCAATCCGCAACCGACCGCGGAGACCACGCCTACCGCCAAGGTGACGGAGAGCGCCGGCAATACGGTGACGGCCACGGGCAGCGCGCTAAGCCAGATCGGCCAGCAGATCAAGGACACCGACGTGCCGCTGGTACCGGCTGCCGCGAAGAATGCCACCGGTGATGTCGTGGTGGAGGCAGGCAATACCGTGGCCACGCTCGGTACGGGTGTGCGTGATGGGTTAGGCATGATTGGCGCGGTCGACAATCCGGTGGGCGTGACCGTTGCCAACACCGGCAATGTCGTGACGCAGGCCGGCGCTACCGTGGTCAGTGCCGGCGACCTGGTGCAGGCGGTTGGCAGCGACCAGCTTGCGCCGCTGTCGGCCGTGACCAATCCCGTGGGAGGGGTGGTGCAGACCGTGGGCAGTGCCGTGATGACCGGTGGTGACAAGCTTGGCGAGGCACTGTCGACCGGACCTGTCGCGCAAGTGACCGGCAGTGTCAGCACGGCCATCGTGCCGCTGACCACGCAACTGACCGGCGCCACGCAGACCGTAGGTGCGGCAACCGGCCTCGGTGCGCCGGTGAACAACCTGCTGACGCAGGTCGGCAATACGGTGGCCACTACCGGCGGCCTGATCTCTGGCCAGAACGTGCCGGTGGTGTCCCCCTTGGGCGGTGTGGTGACCGAAGCGGGCAATACCGTGTCGGTGGCCGGCGTGCTGCTCAACGGCAGTGGCAGCAACGGCGGAGCTGCCGGGAATCCGTTGGGCGGCCTGCTCAACACGCTACCCGCGCTGGGTGGCGCAACGGGTGCCGCAAGCGGTGGCACGACCGCTGGCAGCAATCCGCTGGCACCGGTCACCGGATTGCTGGGCACGGTGACTGGTGGGCTGACTAGCGCGACCGGCGCCACCACGGGGGCAGGCAGCAGCACGAGCACCAGCAATCCGCTGGCGCCGGTTACCGGACTGCTCGGCGGACTGACGCGCCCCTGATACACGCGGAGACTAGGGACTTTCCCTGTCATTCGCGCCGACTACTTTACGGTGCGTTGTCGTCCTTACCCCGCGCTGCGCATCCTTTTATTTCGTGCCGTGCCTCGGTCCTGCATTGTCATGTGCAGACTGCCGCACGGCACCCTTCATTTGTTGCACGCTCCTTAACAATTCGAGCCTGAATCATTGCTCCTCATCCCGATGGCCAAGGTGCGGGCCGCATTGTTTCAAACGTCTGTCCTACCTTAAGCTGGCTCGGCCATAGCCCGAACGGGGGGTATGGTTGAAACAAACCATGTCTTATAAATGTTCTACCGGCGGCGAAACGAAATAAATGCCACAAGTTGCATAGATGGCAATGCGGATAAGGGGTCAGAGATCGCCGGGGATCCATGCAGGGGTAACGCACTTCGGGAGTGAGCATCATGAATCGGAAGCTGGCGCGCTTCAACAAGACCCAACGCGGTGCAACCGCGATCGAATATGGCCTGATCGTAGGCCTCATTGCCCTTGCCATCGTCTCTGGCGCAACGCTTCTGGGCAATAACCTCGGCACAAGTTTTACCACCCTGGCAGGTCAGGTTACCGGATGGCTAACCGCGCGCTGATAGCGATCTGACGGCTGTTGCCGCGCAGCGGCAGCAACCGTCGCGCAGTCAAGACGCGGATCGCATTGATGTTCGTGCCTGCGGCGGCGCAGGCACGACGGGCGCTTCTGGCCGACGAAAACTGGCTTTTCAACTTTCGACATCACTCTCGATGGCGCGGGGCTTCGGCTGCCCGCTCAGCGGGCGAAGCATTGGTGGCAGCACAGAAGGCGGAATCTGAAGTGGTAGCAGTGGCACTGGCCGCAGGCAATCACGGACGGCCAGGCAAGAGTGGTAAGAGTGGTCCAAGTCGCGATACGTCGCAGTAACGGCGCCCACAAGGCACGCCGCTGCTGGCGCCGGCAGCCATGCCGGCGCCAGTCATGCGGCCTTGGCGCGCTATCCGGAAGGCGTACGTAGAAGATACCGGGTGAAGCATGGCATCACGGGGGAATGCGTACCGTCATCGCGAAGACGGTGTCGCGGCGATCGAGTTCGCACTGGTATTTCCGATCCTGTTGGCGATGGTGTTGGGCATCGTCTACTACGGCATGGTGCTTGCCGTTCAACAGGTACTGACGCTCGCCGCCGAGGAAGGCGCGCGGGCTGCCTTGCGTTATCCATTGACATCAAATGGCGGCACGCTGGCCGACACGGTCCCGCTGCGCGTGGTGGCCGCCGAGCAGACTGCACGCAGTACGTTGCCGACAACGCTTGCCGCGAACCTGCAGTCGACCGCCATCGCCCAGGCCGAGGCCTGCACCGCGCCAGCCGGCACACAATGCGTGCGCGTCACGCTGAACCTCCCCACCCAAACCATGCTTCCGGTCGTGCCGTTCGTGCCGGTGCCGGCCACGCTGACCGGCAGCGCCGTCGTCCAGCTTTCTCCAGATACCTGAGGCCATGATGCAGATGCCATTGCGTGGTACTTCCCAAAACCTCACCGGACGGGTTGAGACATGAGCAGCAAACAGATCCGGATTCTTGCCGTGGTCCTGCTGGTACTGGCCGGGCTGCTGGCGCTGATGGCGTGGCAGGTGGCGCGTCATCAGGCGTTGCCCGTGCCGGTTGCCACGGCAACGCCAACGCATGCGGTAGTGGTAACCACGCGCGCGGTGGAAGCCGGCAAGCCGCTGCCAGCCGATGCGCTGACCGTGATGCAGTTGCCGATCCAGCCTGCCGGTGCCTACCAGGATGTGGCGCGCGTGGCGGGACAAATCCCGCTGGTCAACCTCGGTGCCAATGTTCCGGTCATGGAAAGCCAGTTGCTGGCTGGACTGGCGCGACAGATTCCCGAAGGCGACCGTGCCCTTGCAGTTGCAGTCGACGAAGTCGTTGGCGTCGGGCATCAGGTACAGCCGGGAGACTTTGTCGACGTGTTCGTGATCCTGCGCCGCGACAGCCAGGAAATAGCGGAAAGCCAGACCCGCCTGCTGCTGTCGCACCTGCGCGTGCTGGCGTATGGCGTGGGCTCGGTCGGCGAAGCGCCCAAGGTCCAGGGCGAACAGATGATGGCGCGCCGCGAGGGCGCCAAGACCGCGGTGCTGTCGGTCCCCGTCGAGCAGGTAGGGAAGCTGGCCATGGCGCAGCAGGCAGGGCGCCTGATCCTGGCATTGCGCAATCCGAAGGACGAATCGATGCCGAGCGAAGGCATGTTTGCCGAACCGCCATCCGTGCTGGCGGCACGTGCGGGTGTGCCGCCCGAGGCTGAGCGCGCGCCGATGGACAAGGCGGCGGCTGGCGTAAGTCTGTCTGGGCTGGTGAACAACACGGCGCCGCGCACCGGCACGCCAGCGCCGGTCATGCGACCCGTCGTGCAGCCCGGCGCCGGTGCGTTGACTGCATCGGCATCGCGCCGCGAACCCCTGGACAACAACGGCGTCGAGGTGATCCGCGCCGGCAAACGAGTGATCGAGTAACGGACAACACGGCATGCCCAAATCGATGAAAGACCGTGTGTGGGCGCAGGCGCGCCAGAGCAAGTCGCAATGGATGATGGAGATCGCGCTGCTGATGGCAGTTGCGACGTCAGTCATCAATGTCATGAACATCCGGGCTGCCCACGCGGAGGAAGCCACGACGCCATCGTCGGTGCGCACGCTACGTATGCTGGCCGGCGCGCAACAGGAAATCCGCCCCGGTCAGTCGTTGGAGCGTGTGGCCGTGGGCAACCCGGCCGTGGCCGATGCATTGCTGCTCAAACATCGCGGTGGCTCGCCCACGGTGCTGGTGGTGGCCAAGAAGCCCGGTGTCACCGACCTGATGATCTGGAGCCGCAATGTGGCGCCGGTCAGTTACACGGTGCAGGTCGACGCGGTGGCGCAGGACGCCGGCGGTGCCACGCTTGACCTGTCAGCGGCAGGTGCGACGATCAGCGGCCAATCGCGCGACGCAGCAGCCGCCTCGCGCATGCAGCAGGCCGCGCGTGCTGCGGTGAGCAGTCCCGATGGCAAGGGCGGCATGGTGGTTGACCGTTCGGTCGTGCCGGTATCGGGCACGGTGCAGGTCGATGTGAAGGTAGTGGAAATCAGCAAGACCGTGCTCAAGGAGGTCGGGCTGAATTTCGTACGTAACAACGGGGGCTTCACGTTTGGATCGTTTGGTCCGTCGTCGCTGACCAAGACCACGATCGGGCCGAATCCGTCTGTGGAAGGTACGTTTCCGATCAGTAGCGCGTTCAACCTGATCGCGGCTTCCGCGTCGAAAGGCATTTTTGCGAACCTGAGCATTCTGGAAAGTAACGGACTGGTGCGCGTGCTGGCGGAGCCGAGCCTGGTGGCGCTGTCGGGACAGAGCGCGAGCTTTCTCGCCGGCGGCGAAATCCCGATCCCGGTGCCGCAGGCCTTGGGCACGACGACGATCCAGTTCAAGCCGTTCGGTATTGGCCTGACCGTATCGCCGACGGTGCTGTCGAGTGATCGGATTGCACTGAAGGTGGCGCCGGAAGCCAGCGACCTGGATCCGTCGCGTGGCATCACGATCAATGGCGCATCGGTGCCGGCCATCATCACGCGCCGTGCCGATACCACGATCGAGCTGGGCGACGGCGAGAGCTTTGTGATCGGTGGACTGGTCAGTCGCAATACCGTCAGCAACGTAAGCAAGATTCCGTTCCTGGGGGACCTGCCCATCATCGGCAGCTTCTTCAAGAACCTGAACTTTCATCAGGAAGACCGCGAACTGATGATCGTGGTCACGCCACACCTTGTAAAGCCGCTCGCCAAAGATTCACAGGCCGCGGCCAATGTGGCCAACGATGGGCGCACGACGGCCAGCCCCAATGTGTGGGGCCGCTTCGTGCTGGGCGAGTATGCGGATCCGACCTTGCCGGGATTTTCACGCTGACCGGCGGGGCAGGGAGCGAGCGACCGAGGGTGGATCAACGGTGATCAAGGTAAGCAAGGGCGGATGATGGAGCGAGATGGCCAGATGGACTATTTCCTGCTGAACACCACGCGCGAGAACGTGCGGCACTGGCTGGGCCAGGCCCTTGCCGGCGTCGGCACACTGGCGGCCGAGGATGGTGCGCAGGAGGCCTTTGTCGAGCAGATCGGGGTACTGCGCCCCGGACTGGTGTTCCTCGACTTCTCCGCGGCGCATGCGGCGGCATCGACGCGCCTGGCGGAGCAGGTGCTGCGCCTGTTCCCGCAGTTGCCACTTGTTGCGGTGGGCAACGCGGGCGAGCCGGACGCGATGCTGGCGGCACTGCGTGCCGGCGTGCGCGACTTCATCGATCTGCGCGGCGCACCCGCGCAAGCGACTACCGCCGTGCGGCGCCTGATGGTGCCGCGCGCGCAGGTCCGGGCCGTTACGCCCAGGCATCGGCACGGCAGGATCGTGGCCTTGCTGGGCGCGCGGCCTGGCGTCGGCGTGACCAGCCTGGCGGTGAACCTGGCCGCGGCGGTGCGCCAGCGCGAGAGTGCCGAAGTGTTGCTGCTCGACCTGGGACTGCCCGCGCGCGATGGCGCGCTCTACCTGAACATCGCACCGGAGTTTCACTTTGTCGAAGCCGTGCGCAATCTGCGCCGCTTTGACCAGGTGTTTGTCGAGACCGCGCTGGCGCGGCATGGCAATGGCGTCTCGGTACTGCCGCTGCCGGCCGCGCTGGCCGAGTTGCGCGATATCTCGTTTTCGGAGGCGCTCTCGCTGCTCGATCTCCTGCGTGGATTCTTCGACCTGCAGGTCATCGACCTCGGCGGGTTTTCCAATGCCGAGTTCATGGCGCAGATCGTCAAGGCGGCCGATGCCGTAGTGGTGGTTGCGGAACAGAGCGTTGGCGCCATTGTCTCGGCGGCGGAGCTGGTGCAGGAACTCAGGAAGCGCGAGATCGATCGCCAGGACCTGCATCTGCTGGTGTCGCGCTTCGATCCCGAGCTTGGCGTGGATGCGCAACAGATTGCCGAGCGGATCGGGCTGGCCTCGGCAGGCACGCTGCCCGACCGGCGCGCCGCACTGCTGCAGGCCGCGAACCGCGGCGTGGTGCTGGCCGACGATGCGCCGACCGACCCCTACGTGCGCGCGATGGGTGCGTTGATGGAACGACTGGGCTACCACGCCGGACAGCCCGCAGAGCGTGGCCTGCTGGGCCGGATCAAGGACAAACTGCCTGGGGCATTGCGTGTCGCGCGCACCGCACGGGCCGGGAACTGACATGACCGATGCGATCGAATTCTCGGACAACACCGCCGCCCCGTTTCCTGTCTCGCAGGAATTCCACCAGATCAAGGAAGCGGCGCACGAACATCTGCTGACGCGCATCGAGGAACTCGGCGCGGAGTTCGGCCGCTGGTCGCGCGGGGCGATCCAGCGCTTTGTCGATCTTGAACTCGAAAGCTTTACGCGGTTGCGCCGCATTCCGATCAACGAGGCCGAACTTCGCCAGATCTCGGAGGCGCTGACCAAGGAACTGGCGGGTTTCGGTCCGATCGAGGACCTGCTGCACGACGTGGCGGTGGAAGACATCCTGGTCAACGGCCATCTCGACGTCTATGTCTCGCGCCACGGCGTGCTGGAGCGGATTCCGGTGCGCTTTGCCGACAACGGCCACCTGTTGCGCATCGTGCGCCGGATCCTGGCACCGATCGGCCGCCGGCTCGACGAATCGAATCCGATGGTCGATGCGCGGCTGCCCGACGGCGGCCGCATCAACGTGATCATTCCTCCGCTGGCATTGGCGGGCCCGGTGGTGTCGATCCGCAAGTTCCGCAAGGACCCGCTGACGCCGGCCGACCTGCAGGCGCTGGGCACGATGAGTCCGGAGATCACGGAACTGCTGGAAGCGGCAGTGCGCGCGCGCTGCAATATCCTGGTAAGCGGTGGCACGAGTTCCGGCAAGACTTCGCTGCTCAATGCGCTGGCTACATTTATCCCTCCCACGGAGCGCGTGATCACGATCGAGGACACTGCCGAACTGGCGCTCAATCACCCGCATGTGGTGCGCCTGGAAAGCCGGCCTGGCGGATTCGAGGGCACCGGTACGGTGACCATCCGCGACCTGCTGCGCAACAGCCTGCGCATGCGGCCCGACCGCATCATCGTGGGCGAAGTGCGCGGTGGCGAGGTGCTGGAAATGCTGCAGGCCATGAGCACGGGCCACGATGGCTCGATGGGCACGATTCACGCGAGCAGTCCCCGCGAATGCCTGTATCGGCTGGAAATGCTGGCCGGATTCGCCGGCTTCCAGGGTAGCGAAGTCAGCCTGCGCCGACAGATTGCCAACGCCATCGACTTCATCGTGCAGATCGGGCGGTTGTCGAATGGGCGCCGCCGCATCGTGTCGATTACCGAGGTTACTGGCCTGGGTGACAACATCATCTCTACACAGGAACTGTATCGCCACGAGCCCGTGCAGAACGCCGACGGCACGGAAACCGACCGGTGGCAGTCGCTTGGGATCCTGCCGCATTCGCCGAAACTTGCGCGCATGCGTCCGGCCAACTTCGCGCTGGATGACCGCTTTGATCTCTAGCGCCAGCCTCTTCATCGCCGCGTTTGCCCTGGTGCTGCTGGGGCTTGGCCTGCTGATGCTGGCCACGGCCCGTGGCCGCGCCAATGCCGAGGACGCGCGGGCGCATCTGGTGGCGCAGACCGAGCAGGTGCGCGCGAGGTATGTCACCGCCGCGGAACCGGCGCCGCAAGGCAATACACGTGATTTGCGCCGGCACTGGGCGGATCTGCTGCGTCGCGCCGACATTACGCCAGCGCGCGGCACCTATTTGCGCTGGGGTATGCCGATACCGGTCATGGTGCTGGTTGGCGCGGTCGCGGGTGGCTGGATTGGCGCGGTGGCGCTGCTGATCGTCGGCGTGGCGCTGCTGTCGTTCCTGCTCTGGATGCGCATCCGTCGTATCAAGGACAAGATGCTGCGGCAACTGCCGGGCTTTCTCGACGGTGTGGTGCGATTGATGACGATCGGCAGCAGCGTGCCGGCCGCGTTCCAGAATTCGGTGGCCAATACCGAGCCACCGCTGCGCCAGTGCCTGGTGCAGGCCATCCATCTGCAGCGTGCCGGCAAGGAACTGGACCAGGCCGTGCTGCAGATGGGGCGGGCCTATGATCTCGACGAACTGGTCATCGTGTCATCGGTACTGCGGCTTTCGCAACGCTATGGTGGGCGCGCCGACGTGGTGATGGAGCGCACCGCGACCTTCATGCGCGACCGCGAGGAAGCGCAGCGCGAATTGTTGGCCTTGTCCGCGGAGACACGACTGTCCGCATGGGTACTTGGGCTGCTGCCGTTGGTGGTGGCTGGCGGCCTGTTCGTGATGAATGCCGGGTACATCATGCTGATGTGGCGCGACCCGAGCGGCCGCGCCATGCTGCTGACCGCCGCGGCGCTCGAAGTGGCGGGTGTGCTGATGCTGTACAAGCTGGCGAAGTCCATCTAGGCGCGCGCATATGCAAATCGACGCGATCACGTTGATCTCCACAAGCCTGCTGGCCGCGGCGATGGCGCTGCTGGTGCTGGCATGGCCACTGCTGCAGCAGTGGCGCCATCGGCGTGCAGCCTCGCGCACGATCGACGCGGCACTCCAGCGCCAGGCCGCGCTTGGCGCCGCGCAAGCGGGCCATCCGGCGCCAGCCACACCGACTGCGCAGGGCGTGCCCACGGCCGCGCCAATGTCGGCGCGTGCTGCCGCGGCGGCGGCAGCACTGACACCCCAGCAAGCATCGACGCAGGCTGCGGCCCCGGCCAGCAATGTTTCGCCGGCTGCCTCCGGCACGCTGGGCGCAAGGCTCGGCAAGGAATTTGGTGAACGCTTCAACCAGCGCTGGCTTGAATCGCGACTGGGCCGTGCGGTGGTCACTGCCGAGGAACAACGGTTGCTCGAACAGTGCGGGCATTACGGGATACAGCCGCGCGCCGTATTTGGTGGCCTGCGAGTGCTGGTGCCAACGGCGCTGGCAGTCTGCGTGCTGCTCTGGCGCATCGATGGCAAGGTGCTGCACGCCTTGACGTGGTCCTTCGCGACTTTCTCGGTGATCTTCCTGCTGTCGAAGATGGTCTTGCGGCGCTGGGCGCGTAGCCGTCAACGGCAGGTGGCCGAGGAATTATCGGTGCTGATCGACATGCTGCGTCTGCTGCAGGGCGTGGGGCTGTCGATCGACCAGAGTCTGCAGATCATCGTTACCGAGTTTGGCACCATGCTGCGCGTACTCGGCCCGGAACTGCAGCGCGCCAACCAGCAGTTTGCATCAGGGCGCTCGCGTGAACAGACGCTTCAGCGGATCGGCAAACTGTTCGATGACGAAGACCTCAAGAGCCTGATCACGCTGCTGACGCAGGTGGACCGACATGGCGGCGCGGTGCAGGAGCCGCTGCGCCAGTTTGGCGAACGTCTGCAGGTTGCGCGCAAGGCGCGCATGAAGGACAAGATTGGCCGACTGACAGTGAAGATGACCGGCGTGATGGTGGTGAGCCTGCTGCCGGTCCTTCTTATCCTGACCGCTGGCCCGGGTTTCCTGGGCGTGATACGCATGCTGTCGCGCATGAACGGAGGACATTGATGGAGATTTCCATGACCCGGCCCGTTGCGCTGGCCGCGATGCTGGTGCTGCTCGGTGGCTGCGCCAACGTGCCCAACAACGCCGACGCCATGGCGCGGCAGGCCGATGCACAGATCGAGCTCGCCAAGCTGCAGGAGAAGGAAGCACGTGCCGAGTACAACGACCAGAACGTGTACATCGGCCTGATCGCCAAGATGCAGTCGGAGGGGATGTACTACGCGTCGCTGGCGCATATCGACGCATTCCAGCAGCGCTTCGGCAGCAACACGGCGCTGCAGGCGTTACGTGCCGATGCATTGCGCGAAACGGGGCAGGATGAGCTGGCGTTGCAGGCCTATCGCGAACTGCTCGGTACCGACCGCGCCGCGCGCGCGCGGCATGGCATGGGGCTGGTACTGGGTCGGCAAGGCGACTTTGTTCAGGCGGCCGGCGAGTTGCGCCAGGCGACGGCGCTCGATCCTGTCAATGCGCAGGTGGCCAACGATCTCGGCTATGCGCTGATGCGCGGCGGGGCGTTGCAGGAGGCGCGCGTGCCTGTGATGCAGGCGCTGGAGCTCGATGCCAACAATCCGCGCGTAATCAGCAATGCCGTCGTATGGATGCTGGCCTCAGGCAAGCGCAATGAGGCCAACGCGATGATGCAGCGCGCGGCAATGCCGGAGCCCACACGCGCGGCGATCCGCAAGGAAGCAGACCGCGTGACCAAGGCCGCGCAAATGCGTGACAAGGCCACGCCGCGTTCGTCCTCGAATCAGAACCGGAACAGCGCAGCCACGCAATCGGTGGCGCTCAATGCAGGGGGCAGGCCATGAGGCAAGTTCTTCGCGGATTCGCATATGGCCTGACGGCCGTGGTGCTGGCCATCGCGCTGCTCGGCAGCGCCTTGCCGGCCGGTGCGCAAACGCAGTCGACACCATCCGTTGCCGAGGCGCGGCCCAACGGCGTCGCGGTGGGCGATCACACGCGCGCGCTGCTCGACGTCCAGCGGTCCGGCTCGCAGGCCGGCCCGTTGCATCCGCTGACCGGTGAACAGGCGGCATTGGGCTACGCGCGATACATGCGCAGCTTCAACCATGCGCTGCCCGAGTTCTTCACAACCCAGGCCACCGGCAGCCCGTTGCGGGGAGGCTCCGGTAGCCAGTCGGGCAATGGGCAATAGGCAATAGCGTGGATCGCTACACGTCTCGATCGAGCATGCGCCGGCGCGCCACCGCGGAACTTGGCCGGCAGCAGGGCGCCATCAGCGTGATGGCCGTCATGCTGATCGCCACCGTTGCCATTGGCGCGCTGGTGTCGATCGATGTTGGCTATGTGTTTTACAGCCAGCGGCAATTGCAGAAGATGGTGGACCTGGCGGCGTTGTCGGGCGCGCAGCAACTGAAGCGTGCCGACGATCTGCCGACCACCACCATCAACGTGATGGCCAGCGTGACAGCGACGGCCAGCCAGAATGGCTACCCGGATGCGGTGAGCGCCAATTGCAGCGACGCTGCTGCTGGTGGGGCCGACGGCATGCGCGCGTGCCTGGGACTGTGGGATCCCGCCAATGCGGCGAATGGCGACAGCGTGCGGCACTTCAATGCCGGCTATGACACGGCAACCGTATCGCCCAATGCCGTACGCGTGCAGGCAACGCTGACGGTGCCCATGCTGTTCGTGTTGCCGGGCGGACAATCACGGCAATTGCATGCGGAGGCTATCGCAGCGGGAAGTCCCCCGGTGGCGTCGTTTTCGTTGGGCAGTGGGTTACTGAACCTGAACACGGCGAGCGGTGCACTGGGACTGTTGCTTGGCAATACAGTGAATCTGTCGGTGGCCGACTGGAGTGGACTGGTCGGCGCCAATGTCACGCTGGAGCAACTACGTTTGCAGGCCAACGTTGGCACCATCGAGCAATTGCTCAATACCGCGCTGTCGATCCAGGATTTCTATGCGCTGGTGCTGAATGCGGCCGGGCAGCAGGCATTGCTTGGCGCTGCCTTGGGTAGTCCGGCGACACAACTCGGACTTAACGGCATTGGCACCAGACTGACCCTTGCCCAACTGCTCGATCTGGGCGTACTGACCCCGGCCGCCTCGTCGGCGGCAGAGGTGGGGTTGAATGTGGCTTCACTGCTGACCACGTCGGCATATGTAGCGCGAGGGACGAGTGCCGTGGCACTGAATGTCCCGAACCTCAGTGTCCCTACAGCCTTTGGGAATACCACGGCGACGGCGTCGCTGACAGTTATCGAGCCGCCCAGGGTGGCGGTTGGACCCGCCAAGCAGCTTCCGGACGGGACCTGGCGTACCACTGCGACGACCGCGCAAGTCGGGTTGAACGTGGCGGTACATTCCAATCTCTCCCTGCTGGGAGTTGTCCGGGCCGACGTCGACCTGCCGCTACTGGTTCGGGCGGCCAAGGCTGACGGAGATCTAACTAATCTTCTGTGCGCGGCTACGCCAGCTCAGCGGCGCGCCACCGTCAACGTATCGACGGAACTGTTGAGTACCTGCCTCACCGAGAACGGCCGTACTTGCAGGACTAGCGGCAGCATGACGCTGGCCAATGTCGTTGTTCTGCCGATACTCCTTGGTGGCGCTCAAACCAGCCTGATTGGCAATCCGACCGCACCGAATGCGGCGTTCTCCAACAGTGGTGCCATCGTGCTGCCGCCGGGTGGAACGGCCACGGTCTCTTCCGATACTGCAATCAGCCAGAGCGTCAGTAGTTTGCTGACGGGGCTCAATCCTTCGCTCAAGGTGGACATTTTCAAGCTGCTTGGTGTCAATCTGCAGGCTGGCGACTTGTTGACGCCTTTGCTTGTTCCGGTCGCCACCATCGTCAATGCGGTGGTGGTGTGGTTGGGCAACACGCTCGGCCTCAACCTTGCCACTGCAGACTTGAAACTCAACAGCATCGACTGCAACAACGCCGAACTTGTGTATTGAACTGAACCAACATGAAAGCAGAGCGCTGGGCTTACGAGAGCCTTGAAGTCTATGTGTGGGAAGGCCAGTACGAGATCGCCGATCGCGTGGCGCGGTTCCTGGCGCCGCTTGGTGCCGAGGTGATTCGCGCCGGCGCGCTCGATGCCTTGCCGGGCGAGCCGCGTGTGAAGCCCAGCATTGCGGTGATCAGTGCGTCGGCGATTGGCTCGGCCAAGTTCACGCTGGACTGGGAGGCGGTGCACGGCATGCCCGTGATCTGGGTCGGGGCACCGGATCGCGATGCCGATCCGGGCCGCTTCCCGCCTGAGTATGCGTACATCCTGCCGCACGATTTCACGGGCGCCGACCTGCGTACGCAGATTGCCAAGCTGATGCCGCAGATGATGGCCGCAGCCGACGCGCGCCCCGCCGTGGCCGACCTCGTGGCCAGTTCGCCGGCCATGCTGCAACTGCTGGAACAGGTGGATACGTTTGCCAACTTCGACAGCAATGTGATGCTGTATGGCGAGACGGGCGCGGGCAAGGAGCGCATTGCGCGCCTGTTCCACGAGCGCAATGCCACCTATGGCAAGGGTCCGTTCGTGGCGGTCAACTGCGGCGCGATCCCCGACGGGCTGTTCGAGTCGCAGTTCTTTGGGCACGCCAAGGGCGCGTTCACGGGCGCGATGTTTGCGCACCGCGGCTTTTTTGAGCAGGCCACGGGCGGCACCTTGTTCCTCGACGAGATTGGCGACCTGCCGCTGTTCCAGCAGGTGAAGCTGTTGCGTGTGCTGGAAGAGAACGCGCTGACGCGGCTTGGCTCGACCATGGCGGTGAAGCTCGACTTCCGGCTGGTGGCGGCCACCAACAAGGACTTGCGCGAAGCGGTGAGCCAGGGCCGCTTCCGTGCCGACCTTTATTTCCGGCTGGCGGTAATCGAGTTGCGCCTGCCGAGCCTGGAAGAGCGTGGCGCGGCCGACAAGGTGGGGCTGCTGCAATCGTTCCTGCGCCATATGACTGGCGCGGCCTTCTATGACGCGCTGCCGCCGATGCCGGACTGGCTCAAGGGGGCGGTGGGTACCGCGTTCTTTATCGGCAATGTGCGGGAGCTGCGCAACCTCGCCGAGCGGGTGGGCATCACGGTACGGCAGTGCGGGGAATGGGACGAGGAGCGGATCCGGCCGTTGTTTCGCGGCTTGCGGCCCGGTGCATTCGACGGCACGGAACGTAGCGATCCGCGCGGCGATGCCGAGGAGCGCCGCCGCATCATTGCGGCGCTCGACGCCAACGGCTGGCGCCGGCAGGATACCGCTGCGTGCCTGGGCATCAGCCGCAAGGTGCTCTGGGAAAAGATGCGCAAGTTCCAGATCGCGGACAGTGAAGCGGAGCCGGTCTGAGAGCCGCGCGTGGTGCCGACAACGTTATGATGCGGGACTGCGCGGCGTTGCCGTGCGCTCCGCGCCACGGCGCCGAAGGACCCGAATTGCGTTTTCTCCACACCGCTGACTGGCATCTCGGTCGGCTTTTCCATGCCCGTAGCCTGCTCGATGACCAGGCATATGTGCTCGACCAGTTTGTCGCGCTGGTGCGCGACGTGCGTCCCGACGCCGTGCTGATTGCCGGCGATGTCTATGACCGGGCCGTACCGCCGCCCGAGGCGGTGGCGCTGCTCGACGATGTACTGGCGCGCATTGTGGTGGAGGCGGGTGTGCCAGTGGTGATGATCGCGGGCAACCACGACAGTGCCCAACGTCTGGACTTCGGCGCGCGCCTGCTGTCGGCACGTGGGCTGCACGTGGCGGGTCGCACGGGTCCGCAGACGGCGTGCGTGACGCTTCATGACGCGCACGGCGAGGTCCGTATCTACGCCTTGCCGTACGCGGAGCCGGCGGCGGTGCGCGATGCGCTCGGTGTTGACCTGTCATCGCATGAGGCGGCGCTCGGCGCGCAACTCGACGCGATCCGCGCCAGCCATCCGGCCGGTGTGCGCGCCGTGGCGGTCGCCCATGCGTTCGTGGTGGGCGGTGCCGTCAGCGAATCGGAGCGGCCGTTGTCGGTCGGCGGCAGCGGAGCGGTGGCCGCCGAGCTGTTCGACGGGTTCGATCTCGTCGCGCTGGGCCATTTGCACCGGCCGCAGACGATTGGCGGGCGCGTGCATTATTCCGGATCGCTGCTCAAGTATTCGTTGTCGGAAGCCGATCACCACAAGACCGTGTCGCTGATCGAACTCGACGAAAAGGGCGAGGTGCGCATCGAGGCGATTGCCTTGCAACCTCGCCGTGACCTGCGCATCCTGAAGGGGGAACTGGCGCAATTGATCGAGGCCGGCGCCAGCGACGCACGCCGCGACGATTATGTCTATGCCGTGCTTACCGATAACGGTGCGCTGCTGGACCCGATGGCGCGGTTGCGCGAAGCCTATCCGAACGCACTGGCGATAGAGCGCGCCATTCTGGCGCGCAGTGGCCAGGCGGGCGAGTTCGGCCGCAGGATGCGTGAGATGGACACGGGCAGCCTGTTCGCGAATTTTTTTCGCGAAGTGGCTGACGCGGATCTGGACGACGATCAACGCCGCGCGCTGGATCGTTTACTGGCAGGCATGGAGGCATCCGAAAGGGAATCGGCATGAAACCGCTGTACCTGAAGTTGCAGGCCTTCGGCCCGTTTGCCGCCACCGAGACCATTGATTTCACGCGGCTTGGGGAGCAGGCATTCTTCCTGATTCACGGTCCCACGGGCGCGGGCAAGACCACGCTGCTCGATGCCATCTGCTTTGCGCTTTATGGCGATACGTCGGGCGGCGAGCGTAGTCCGCAGGACATGCGCAGCGCCAACGCGGATCCGGCCTTGCGTACCGAGGTCACACTCGAGTTTGGCCTGGGGGCCATGCATTACCGGGTTACACGCTCGCCGACGCAGGATCGACCCAGCCAGCGCGCCACCGGAGGCCTGGTCAAGGAAACCGCCAAGGCACAGCTCGACGTGATGCTGGACGGCAACTGGAAGAGCCATGCCAGCCAGCCCAATCGCGTCAGCGACGCCGTGCGCGATCTGCTGGGCTTCGACAGTGCGCAGTTCCGCCAGGTCATCGTGCTGCCGCAAGGTCGCTTCCGCGAACTGCTGACCGCCGATTCGAAAGCGCGCCAGAGCATTCTGGAGCGGCTGTTCCATACCGAACTCTATCGCCGGGTGGAAGAACTGCTCAAGGAGCAGGCCGCCGGCATCCGTCGCGAAGCCGAGGAAATTGCGCTGCGCCGGAAAACCTTGCTGGAGCAGTACCAGTTGCCGTCCGTCGAGGCCATGACGGAGCGTATCGAGGCGCTGCAGGCCACCCTGGCGGAGTTACTGCGTAGCGAAGACGTGGCGCGTTCCGCCAGCGAGGCCGCGCAGGCGTCGTTGCGCAAGGGCGAACTGGAAAGCACGCAGATCAAGGCATGGCGCGAAGCCGAAGGCGCACATGCGGTGCTGCTGGCAAAGACCGCCGCGGTCGACACCGATCGCGCGCGCTTGCAGGCGGCACGGCGCGCGGCGCAGGTCACGCCGGCCGTGCAGCATCTTCAGGCCGCCATGCAGGATCAGGCCACCGCGCGTGCCGCCGTGGTCCAGGCGGGAGCGGCCGCCGCGCGTGCCACGCAGGCGGCGGAAACCGCCGCCACCGCCTTGCGCGCGGAGATCTCGCGCCACGATGTGCGCATGGCCGCGCAACGCACGGTGGCGACATTGGAAAACCTGTTGCCGCAGGCGCGCAAGCTCGGTGTGCTGCGCAATGCGGTGGCGCAGGCCGGCACCGCGCTGGCCATGGCCCAGACCGCCGGCACGCGGAAGATCGAAGCGTTCAACGCCGCTACGGCGGCGGTGAAGACGCTCGAAAGCGAATTCGAACAGGCGCGTGTTGGCGGCGCGGGCTTGCAGGCATTGCAACTGCAACTTGGCCAGGCACGTGAGCGGGCCGCACGGCTGGCGCGGTGCCGACAGATCGAGGCCGATCTGGAGCCCTTGCGTGTGGCGCTGGCGGACAGCGACGTGCAACGGCGCCGGGCACTCGAGGCACGCGACGCCGCGCGCGCGGCGATGCGCCAGGCTGAGGTGGATTGGCGTCATGGCCAGGCCGCACGGCTGGCCGCCGGACTGAAGCGTGGCGAAGCCTGCCCGGTATGCGGGGGTAAGGATCATCCGGCGCTGGCGCAACAGGTGCTGGCGCTGGTGACCGACGAAGACCTCGATGTCACGCAGGCGACGTTACAGCGCGCCGACGATGCGCTGGCGCAGGCTACCGCCGCACATCAGCAGGCTGACGCCAAAGTGGCGCAATGGCAGGCGCGGCTGGCCGATCTGGCGGAATCCGCCGGCGCCTACACGGCGGCCGCCGCGCAGGCGCTCGATTCGGACATTGCCACGCTGACTGCATCGACCGCCGCTGCGGAGCAAGCTGCGCGCCGCGCCGAGGTGTTGGCCGGTCAACTGGCACAAGCCCGCACCACACGCGACGCCGCCGAAGCGGCCGCGCAAGCCGCGGACGGCGCCGCACGCGTGGCGCTGCAGGAGCACGCGCGGCTGGACGGCGAATGGCAGGCAGCTTGCGCGCTGGTCCCCGAAGAGTCGCGCGACCCCGATGCGATGGGCGCGGCGCTGGCAGCCGCGCGCCGTGAGGCCGGTGCACTGGAAGCCGCGCTGCAGGCAGCGCAGGGCGCCGAGCGCGATGCGGTGGCATTGCAGGCGGGCACGTCGGCAGCGCTGGCATCGGCGCAAGTCAATGTGGCGCATGCCGACACGCGCATCGTGCAACGCGAAGCGGCGCTGGCCGAGGCAATGCGCACGGCCGCATTTGCCAGTGACGCCGAATACCAGGGTGCATGCCTGCCCGACGACGCCATCCTCAAGCTTGATGAAGCGGTCCGTGCATTCGATGTGGATCTTGCCCGCGCGGCCGAATGGCGCGTGCGCACGGCGGACATCGCACAAGCTTTGCAGGTACCGGACCTGCCGGCGTTGCTGGCCGCGCGTGACGAGAGCGCGGTGAAGCTGGAGGCGGCGATTCGGGCGCGCAGTGAAGTCGCGGCCTCGCGCGATGCGCTGCTGCAATGCAAGGGGCTGCTGGAGTCGCTGGCCAGCGGGGGACGCGAGGTCGAAACGCGCTATGCAGTACTGGGCCGGCTGTCGGAGGTGGCCAATGGCAACAATCCGCGCCGCATGACGTTCCAGCGTTTTGTACTGGCGACGCTGCTCGACGAAGTACTCGAAGCGGCGTCACTGCGGCTGTTGCGCATGAGCCGTGGCCGCTATGCGCTGCAACGCGTGCGCGAGCAGGGCGACCAGCGCGTGGCCGGCGGGCTCGATCTGGCGGTATTCGACCACGACACCGGCAGCGCGCGTCCGGCCAATACATTGTCGGGCGGCGAAGGTTTCCTCGCGTCGCTATCGCTGGCGCTGGGGCTGGCCGACGTGGTGCAGTCGCGTGCGGGTGGCATCCAGCTCGACACGCTGTTCGTGGACGAAGGTTTTGGCACGCTCGATCCGGAAAGCCTGGACTTTGCGATCCGCACGTTGCTGGACCTGCAGCAGGCGGGACGCCTGGTCGGCATCATCTCGCATGTGTCGGAACTGCGTGAGCGTATCGATGTACGGCTCGAAGTGCGCCCCGGAGTCAGTGGGAGCCAGGCGGTGCTGCGGCTGCCCTGAACAGGGGCGCGGCAATCCTCCCCGTTCAGGGTTCGTTTAGGGCGGGGAGGATTTCAAAATGCTGCGGTGCACAGCGTCCAATGTCCGATTATCGCCCGCCACGCGTGGACTCTTATTGACCCTGTTTTGACGGCCGGTGTAATCTTTGTTCATTCTGCGAATTGAGGTTCGTATAGCGAACTCTTTACGGTTTGTACTCACAAGCGTGAGTCCTGATTCGCCGACCATCGCAAAGCCGCTGACAAGACGGCTTATCAAGACAACTGCAAGATTGTTGGACCCTGTCCTGCAACCCGCACCGCGCCCCAGGCGCAGCGTGGCACAGCAGAACCCCGTCTGAGCAGCCTGCCGGAGACAACTTTGCGTGCCGCGACCTTGCGGCCGGTCCCGGTTTGATGCCGGACCCTTCCGTACAGGAACGCAAGTGATCAACAAGCTATATGACTCGGTGGAAGCGGCAGTGGCCGGCATCCACGACGGTGCCACGATCCTGATCGGCGGCTTTGGCCTGGCAGGCATGCCAGCCGAGCTGATCGATGCCCTGATCGCCCAGGGCGCGCGCGATCTCACGATCGTCAACAACAATGCCGGCAACGGCGATACGGGCCTGGCCGCGCTGCTCAAGACCAAGCGCGTGCGCAAGATCATCTGCTCGTTCCCGCGCCAGGCTGATTCCTACGTCTTCGACGCCCTGTTCCACGCTGGTGAAATCGAGCTGGAACTGGTGCCGCAGGGCAACCTGGCCGAGCGCATCCGCGCCGCTGGTGCCGGCATCGGTGGCTTCTTCACGCGTACCGCGTACGGCACGCCGCTGGCCGAAGGCAAGGAAACGCGCATCATCGACGGCCAAGGCTATGTGTTCGAAAAGCCGATTCATGCGGACTTTGCGCTGATCAAGGCCGATAGCGCCGATCGCTGGGGTAACCTTACCTACCGCAAGACCGCGCGCAACTTTGGCCCGATCATGGCCATGGCCGCCAAATGCGCGATCGTGCAGGTCAGCAGCATCGTGGAACTGGGCGAACTGGACCCCGAGCACATCGTGACTCCGGGCCTGTTCGTAAAGCGCGTGGTGAAGATTGGTGGCGCAGCCGCCAAGGCCGCCTGAGTCGATCGAGCTGAAGAAGGAGATACAGATGCAACGTCTGACCCGCGACCAAATGGCTGCCCGCGTAGCCAAAGACATTCCGGAAGGTGCCGTGGTGAACCTCGGCATCGGCCTGCCCACCCTGGTTGGCAATCACCTGCCGGCCGACCGTGAAATCCTGCTGCACAGCGAGAACGGCCTGCTCGGCATGGGGCCCGCACCGGCACCCGGCGAAGAAGACGGCGACCTGATCAACGCCGGCAAGCAGCCCGTGACGATCAAGGCCGGCGGCTCGTACTTCCATCATGCCGATTCGTTCGCGATGATGCGTGGCGGCCACCTCGATTTCTGCGTGCTGGGCGCGTTCCAGGTGTCCGAGAAGGGCGACCTGGCCAACTGGCATACCGGCGCACCGGGCGCCATCCCCGCCGTGGGCGGCGCGATGGACCTGGCCATTGGTGCCAAGCAGGTGTTCGTGATGATGGACCACCAGACCAAGCAGGGCGAAAGCAAGGTCGTGGCCGAATGCACGTATCCGCTGACCGGTATCGGTTGCGTCACGCGTATCTACACGGACCTGGCGACGCTGGACGTGACACCGGACGGCCTGGTAGCCCGCGATCTCGTGGACGGCCTGTCGTTTGAAGAGCTGCAACGCCTGACCGGCGTGCCCCTGAAGCAGGCCGTAGCCGCCTGATACCAACCAGACCAGAGAGACAGAACATGAGCGACGCATTCATCGTTGACGCCATTCGCACCCCCATCGGCCGTTACGGCGGCAGCCTGTCCGCCGTGCGCGCGGACGACCTGGGCGCGGTGCCCCTGAAGGCACTGATGGCGCGTAACCCGAACCTGGACTGGTCGGCGATCGACGACGTGATCTTCGGCAATGCCAACCAGGCCGGTGAAGACAACCGCAACGTGGCACGCATGTCGTCGCTGCTGGCCGGTCTGCCGCAGGACGTGCCGGGTTCGACGATCAACCGCCTGTGCGGTTCGGGCATGGACGCCACCGGCACCGCCGCGCGTGCGTTGAAGTCCGGTGAGACCAACCTGATGATTTCCGGCGGTGTGGAAAGCATGAGCCGCGCCCCGTTCGTGATGGGCAAGGCCACGTCGGCCTTCTCGCGCGATGCGCAGATCTTCGACACCACGATCGGCTGGCGTTTCATCAACCCGGCTATGCGTGCGGCCTACGGTGTGGACTCGATGCCCGAGACCGCAGAGAACGTGGCCACCGACTACAAGATCAGCCGCGAAGACCAGGACTTGATGGCGCTGCGTAGCCAGGAGAAGGCATCGCGCGCGCAAGCCGACGGTACGCTGGCGCAGGAAATCACCGCGGTGACGATTGCGCAGAAGAAGGGCGATGCAATCGTCGTCGACCGTGACGAACATCCGCGTGCCACCAGCATGGAAGCGCTGGCCAAGCTGCGCGGCGTGGTGCGTCCGGACGGTACGGTAACCGCCGGCAACGCCTCGGGCGTGAACGATGGCGCATGCGCGATCCTGCTGGCCAGCGAAGCGGGCCTGAAGCAGCACGGCCTGAAGCCGCGCGGCCGCATCGTCGGCATGGCCACCGCTGGCGTGGCCCCGCGCGTGATGGGCATCGGCCCGGCACCGGCCACCCAGAAGCTGATGAAGCAACTGGGCATGTCGCTGGACCAGATTGACGTGATCGAACTGAATGAAGCATTCGCCGCGCAAGGCCTGGCAGTGCTGCGCCAGATCGGCGTCGCCGACGACGACCAGCGCGTGAACCCGAACGGCGGCGCAATCGCCCTGGGCCACCCGCTGGGCATGAGCGGCGCGCGCCTGGTGACCACCGCGCTGTACCAGCTCGAACGTACCAATGGCCGCTTCGCGCTGTGCACGATGTGCATCGGCGTGGGCCAGGGTATTGCAATGGTGATCGAACGGGTTTGATGTGGCAATGTTCGGCTCCCCCCTCCCGCATGGCGGGAGAGGGGAGCTAACCAGAACTACGCAAGCGCTTAATTTCTTTCACTTCCCGCCGTTATTCACGATGGGAAGTTTCAGTGGTGTCTCTTCCCCAACGAGGTAGAGCATTGCGGCCAGGCCGACGGGCTCGCCGGTCTTGCCGCATCTTTTTCTGACTGACCCGGCTGACGTGCCGGTGCGGAGTACTGAGATGTCCCTTCCCGTTGCCACGCTTGTCACCGGTGCCAGTTCCGGTATCGGTCGTGCGATTGCCGAAATGCTGCTCGCCGACGGCGTGACCCGTGTGATCAATGTCGACTATGCAGAGCCGACGTGGTCGCATCCGAACCTGACCTTCTTCCAGGCCGACCTGACCAATGCCGACGCCACGCGTGCGGCGGCCGCCAAGGTGACCTCGCAGTTCGCGGTAACCCGGCTCGTCAACAATGCCGGCGCCACGCGCCCCGGCACCGCCGACACGGCCACTGCCGAAGATCTGGACTACGTCGTGGGGCTGACGCTGCAGGCCACGATGCTGCTCACCCAGGCCTGCCTGCCCGCGATGCGCGCGGCCGGCTTTGGCCGTATCGTCAACATGGCCTCGCGCGCGGCGCTGGGCAAGCCTGAGCGCGTGGTGTATTCCGCGGCCAAGGCGGGGCTGGTTGGCATGACCCGAACGCTGGCGATGGAGCTGGGCGGCGACGGTATCACCGTCAACGCCGTGGCACCGGGTCCCATTGCCACCGAGCTGTTCCGAAAGAGTAATCCGGAGGGCAGCGAACAGACACGGCGCATCCTGGCAAGCATCGCCGTGAAACGCATGGGAACGCCGGAAGACGTGGCGCGTGCCTCGCTGTTCTTCCTTGCACCCGAGAATGGTTTCGTGACGGGACAGGTTTTGTACGTCTGCGGCGGAACCACGCTGGGTGTGGCACCCGTATAAGAAAGTTGCCCGCCCCAGGGCACGGGGTGGAATAGCGATTCAAAGTATTGCATCCGCGGCGCTCACAAGGATTGCCAGCGGGTGTGCATCAACTCCTGGAGCACAAGATGAGCATCACCAAACAACCGTCGAAGGCGCGCAGACGCCTGCTGGCCGCTGGCGTGGCAATGGCCGCCGGCTTTACCGTCATGACCGGCGCGCAAGCGCAGGGTACCTACCCGACCAAGCCGATCACGATGATCGTGCCGTTCTCGGCCGGTGGCACCACCGACATCCTGGCCCGTATCGTCAGCCTGCAACTGGGCAAGGCGCTGGGTCAGCCGGTAGTGGTCGACAACCGTCCGGGTGCGGGTGGCAACATCGGCGCGTCGCTGGCCGCCAAGGCCCCGGCTGACGGCTACACGCTGTTCATGGGCACGATCGGCACGCACGCGATCAACCAGTCGCTGTACTCGAAGCTGCCGTTCGACCCGGTCAAGGATTTCGCGCCGATTACGCGCGTGGCCATGGTGCCGAATATCGTGGTGGTGAACCCGAAGGTGCCGGTCCACAACGTGAAGGAACTGATCGCGTATGTGAAGGCGAACCCGGACAAGCTGTCGTACGGTTCGTCGGGCAGCGGTTCGTCGATGCACCTGTCGGGCGAACTGTTCAACTCGATGACCGGCCTGCATATCCAGCACATCCCCTACAAGGGCAGTGCTCCGGCCGTGAATGACCTGCTGGGCAACCAGATCGGCCTGATGTTCGACAACATGCCGTCGTCGTACCCGCACGTGAAGGCCGGCAAGCTGCGCGCCATCGCCGTGACGTCCGCCAAGCGCTCGCCGGCACTGCCCGACGTGCCGACCGTGGCCGAAGCCGGTGTTCCGGGCTATGAAGCTACGTCGTGGTTCGCGCTTTATGCAACCGGTGGCACGCCGCAGCCGATCGTTGACCGCCTGAACGCCGAAGTGGTCAAGATCCTGGCCATGCCGGAAGTGAAGAAGCAGATGGCCGAGCAAGGCGCCGAACCGAATCCGGAAAAGCCGGCACAGCTGGCCGCGTTCATGAAGTCCGAAGCTGCCAAGTGGGCCAAGGTGGTGAAGGCTTCGGGCGCGACGGTGGACTGATCGCCCGCCGCATCCGGCAATTACTGCAATACTGAGAACCGGCCACCGCGCGCCTGCGCGGTGGCCGGTTTTTTTCATGGGCTGAAAAAAGAAAGCCCGCGAGGGTATCGCGGGCGTAAATCCCAGGTCCATAAAGGACAGGAGGAGACAATCTGCAGCTTCGGGTCAGCTCAGGCTGTATTTGACAACCTGTTCTTCCACGCCGACGAAGCGCACCAGCTGCCGCAGGCCGCTGGCGTATTCCTTGATGTGATGGCCTTCCGGCGTATCGGGCAGCCGGTAGTAAATCGGTGCGGTGCCGGCACGGGCGCGCGCGGCGCTGACCGCCCGGGACATTTCTCCCGAGGCCGTGCCTTCCGTGAATTCCGGTCTTGCGTTCATTGGCTACTCCCGTATGACGCATGGCGCGGAACGTTGGGCCGGCAGAAAAAAGGCGCGCGCATGCGTGTGGCAATGTCTGGAATGTATTGCAGTCGTTCGGGAAATGCCATTTCGAATTTTTTACATCAGTATCGAGACAATTGACTAAATTGTCGTATTTCAGTAATTCCTGGTCGGTCGACCCCGGCCGGTCCAAGCCGTCCGTATCCATCCAACAAGCGTTCCTTGGGGGTTAACGGCATGACGTGGCGTGACTTGCGCGCTACCATAGCGCCACTCTGAACCATCCCGGGTCAAGGAGGCAGCAACCTTCATGCCAACCGGGGCCAACCATCCACCGGCGAATGTCCACCCAGCACGCGCTCCTGATTTCCCTGCTCGAGAAGCCGTCGTCCGGCTATGACCTGGCGCGTCGTTTCGACAAATCGATCGGCTATTTCTGGCACGCCACCCATCAGCAGATCTACCGTGAACTCGGGCGCATGGCCGAACTTGGCTGGATTGCCGCCGACGAGACCGCGAGCCAGGCCGGTACGGCCGACGGCAACGGCGTGGAGAAAAGGAACCGCAAGAAGGTCTATTACGTGTTGCCGCCCGGACGCGACGAAGTGGTGCGGTGGGTGCTGTCGCCCGGTGCAGGACTGGACCAGCGAGAGGAAATCCTGGTCAAGCTACGTGCAGATGCTGCAATCGGGCCGCTCGGGCTGGACAAGGAAATGGATCGTCTGATTGCCTTGCACGAGGCGCGGCTCGAGCTCTATCGCGAGATCGAGCGCAAGGATTTCGGCGGCACGCTCGATCGTCGCCAGCAGATCCAGTACGCGCTGCTGCGTCGTGGCATCCGCTTCCAGGAAGACTGGGTACGTTGGGGGCGTGAACTGATGCCGCTGCTGCAGATGCCGGACGCGAAGCCCGGCAGCAGCGACTGAGGCGGTGGCCGCCGGAACCGGTCCGGCGGCAAGAGAGGACAAGAGGGGATCAGGCCAGGTCGGTGGCGCGTGCGGCCGTGGCAGCGGCCTCGGCCAGGCCCAGGCGACGGCGTGCGAGCGCGTACTCTTCCACAAAGCGGCGTACCAGTTCGGCGGCCGGTACTACGCGCTTGATCGCGCCCACGCCCTGGCCCGCGCCCCAGATGTCCTTCCAAGGCTTGACGCGGGTGGAACCGAAGTTCATCGCCGAGGCATCCGACGATGGCAGCGCTTCGGGGTCCAGGCCCGATCGCACGATGCTCTCGCGCAGGTAGTTGCCGTGCACACCCGTGAACAGGTTCGAGTAAATGATGTCGTCGGCGGTGCTGTCGACAATCATCTGCTTGTAGGCGTCCTGCGCGTTGGCTTCCTGCGTGGCAATGAACGCGGAGCCAATATAGGCCAGGTCGGCACCGGCGGCCTGTGCGGCCAGCACGGCGTCGCCGCTGGCGATGGCGCCTGACAGCAGCAGCGGACCATCGAACCACTCACGGATCTCATGCAGCAGCGCAAACGGCGACAACACGCCGGCATGGCCGCCGGCGCCCGCCGCCACGGCGATCAGGCCGTCGGCACCCTTGTCGATGGCCTTGCGTGCGAACGTGTTGTTGATGACATCGTGCAGCACGATGCCGCCGTACGAATGCACGGCTTCATTGACTTCCGCGCGCGCGCCCAGCGAGGTGATGACGATGGGCACCTTGTAGCGCACGCACATTTCCAGGTCATGTTCGAGCCGGTCGTTGGAGCGGTGCACGATCTGGTTCACCGCGAACGGTGCGGCCGGCCGCTCAGGATGCTTGTCGTTGTGCTCGCCCAGTTCGGTCGTGATGCGGTCCAGCCATTCCGCGAGCTTTTCCACGGGCCGCGCATTGAGCGCCGGGAACGAACCCACCACGCCCGCCTTGCATTGCGCAATGACCAGGTCCGGGTTGGAAATGATGAACAGCGGCGAACAGACAGCAGGCAGCGCCAGTTTTTGCAGCAATGCGGGAATGGCCATGACGGTTCTCTCGGGTCAGTGGAGGTTCGGTGTTGCCGAGGGCGGCAAGCCGGGACTCGATCTATGCAACCAGTTGCATGATGAGGTGCAAGGTACCATGCCTGCCGTCTCGTGTGCAACGGGTTGCAAAACCATTTTTGTCGAGATCCGCGTCTGTGCCAGTGGCGCATTGTCTACAATGAGCGCATTGCCCTACATGCCAAGCGGGAGAGTTAGTGGCTACTCACACCATGTCAGACGGCAGCCTCGTTGACGGGGCGAAGCCGGAGTCCGATGAGCTGTTCGATGCCGATCTGGCCGCCTGGTACCGTACGCCCGAGCGCGCCTTTGATGGATGGCTGGCGCAGCACGGCTTTCGGCCCGGCACGGCCGGGGTGTATCGCGCCATGTGGGGCAAGCTGTTGCGGTGGTCCGGCGAGCAGGGTTTGCCGCCTTTGAAATGGTCGGCCGCGCAGATCGGCGCATTCCTCGATGCCCAGAACCTGCACAAGCGTCATCGCTACCGGTATGCGCGCCTGATCGAGCGCATCTTCCATCATTTGTCCACCTTGCAGCAGAACCTGCACAATCCAGCCAGCCAGGCCGTCAAGGCCCATCTTGCAGAAGGTGAGAACGACCCGACGGCATTCCTGTTGCCGGGCGAGCGCGATTTGCTGGTGGCGCGGATCCTGGCGCCGGCGCTGGACATCATTCCGGAGCATGGCAACAAGGCGACGGCGCCAGCCATTTCGCCGACGCAATGGAAACGCGCGCGCGACGTGGCAATGCTGGCCGTGCTGCTCGGTGGTGGCCTGAAAGTGGCGGAAGTGCGCACACTGCGCATCGATGCCCTGGAAGGTATCGACGATGGTGCGCTGGCGCTCCGTATGACGCGTCAGGACAATGGCCGCACTCATATGGTGCCGCTGTTTGGCTTTGCCCACGCGCCTTTGCGGCATTGGCTGGCCGTGCGGCATGCGGCGGATTCGCTCGGCGACCTGGTATTCCCGGCCATGGCGAATGGCCGGCCCATGCACGCCGCGTCGATCTACCGCCGCATCGAGATCCTGCTCGATGAGGCGGGCGTGCTTGCCGGTCGCAGTGAGCGGGCTTCCCCACAGACGTTGCGCAATACGTGTGGTGCCATGCATTTCGATGCGGGTACGACGCCTGCGGCCGTAGCGCAATTGCTAGGCATGCGTGACCTGGAATCAGGTTGGCGTTTGCACGCGGCCTATGAGGCATGGCAAGCGCGTGCCGGGCTTCCGGTGATGGCCAGGCCGGCAGCGCGCGTGGCCGTGGACCGCTGAATTACGCATGACAATTGAGCGCGCAGACGTAATGCGGGCCGGTTATGATGGCAACCCGATCGGCGATCGGCCCTTTGAAACGAATTTTGTACCTGAAATATCTCCATGGCTGAAACCTTACTGCTGACAGGCGCCACCGGCTATATCGCATCGCACACGTGGGTAGCATTGCACGAGGCGGGCTACCAGGTGATCGGACTCGATAATCTGTGCAATAGTAACCGCGAGGTCGTGAGCCGCCTTGCCAGGATTACTGGGTCCACACCGCAATTCGTGGAAGGCGACGTGCGTGATCGCGCGTTGCTGGACCGCCTGTTTGCCGAACACAAGATTACGGGAGCAATCCATTTTGCCGCCCTGAAGGCAGTTGGCGAATCCGTGAGCAAGCCGCTCGAGTATTACGGAAACAACCTCCAGGGCATGATCACGCTGTGCAGCGCAATGCAGTCCGCGGGCGTCAAACAACTGGTCTTCAGTTCGTCGGCAACGGTATATGGCAATCCACATACGGTGCCGATTCTTGAAGATTTTCCGTTGTCGGCCACCAATCCGTATGGCCAGACCAAGCTGATGGGTGAGCAAATCCTGCGTGATCTCGAAATCTCGGATCCCGAGTGGCGCATCGCATTTCTACGTTATTTCAATCCTGTGGGTGCCCACGAAAGCGGTCTGATTGGCGAGGATCCCGGTGGTATTCCCAACAACCTGATGCCGTATGTGGCACAGGTGGCCGGCGGCCGGCGCGAAAAGCTCAGTGTCTATGGCGGCGACTATCCGACCGTCGATGGTACCGGCGTGCGCGACTACATCCATGTCTGTGACCTGGCCGATGGGCATGTCGCGGCACTGAATTACCTGCGTAATCATCCGCGCGGCATGACGGTCAACCTCGGTACTGGCCGTGGATACAGCGTTCTGGAGGTAGTAAAGGCATACGAACGTGCCAGCGGGCGTCCGGTGCCATATCAGATCGTTGCGCGCCGCCCGGGCGACATTGCATCTTGCTATGCCGATCCGGCGCTTGCGCAAGAGCTTCTTGGCTGGCGTGCCCGCCACGATATCGACCGGATGTGCGAGGACTCCTGGCGCTGGCAGTCGATGAATCCTTTAGGGTTCGCGGACTGACGACCAGTGACTGGTGGCCAGGGGCCATCGGCCAAATAAAAAACCGGGCTTGTTGCCCGGTTTTTTATTGTGGGTACATGAATCAAGCACCCGTACTACTGGATCGCCGCTTAGCGAATCAGGAAGTCTTCCATTGCCTTGCCATTGGCCAGCGCCTGCGTCAGCCAGCCGGGACGCTTGCCGCGACCGGTCCAGGTATTACCAGCGCTATCGCGATAGCGGACCGGCACCTTGCGTGCGGCGGTGGCCTTCTTGCTGGCAACAGCCTTGCCGCCAAATCCGAGATCTTCTGCGGTCAGGCCAAACTGTTCGATTTTCTCGCGAATCTCGGCGATCACGGTGGCCTGTTCGCGCGCTTTGATCTCTTCGGCCTGCTTCTGGAGTTCGTTGATTTTCTGAACGATTTCCTGATATGTCGCCATTTGTATCCCTCTATTTACTGGTGGGTCCGTGAATTGACGAAAAGCATTATAACCACTGTCCGCATCGCTGCAAATCCCTTTGCGGATAAATGATCAAAATTGCGAAGATTCTCAATTAGGAAATATTACTGAACTTACAACGATAGCAATGGTCGATGCCCGTCGCGATTCACCGTTGCCGGCAAACGCCAGAAAGCGCGGGGCGGCGCGGATCTCGGGGACAGCTGACGTGCGGGGAAATTCAATTCCGCGAATCCTTACTTAATCGTGGGCGGGTGCGCTGCCGGGCCATTCAGCAAACGCTGAAATCAAGCGCACGGCGGAAGATTTTCATTTGCCGCGCCTGTTGCAGCATATTTCGCAGGCCGCTTCATGTGCCTCAGTCGCCATACTCGAAATGCATTTGATGCGCAACTCAAGGATGGTTGGCTGGCGACCGTTATGCAGTCCTGAGCAGGCCGTACGGGGTGTCGGTCTGCCGGACCGAAGCAAGGGAGTGGCTTCGGGTTATCTCCTAATGATCAGCACATCATGTCCTTTCACCAGAATATTCAGATCAAGACCCTATTACGGGGCGCCATGGCATTGCTTGCCGCGATCTTGCTGCTTGTCGGGGGCGCTGGCCTGCGCGGCATCTCGCAGACCAATGATGCGCTGAAGGAGACGTATTCGAACCAGCTGGCATCGTCGCAGGCGCTGGCCGAGGCGATGGTCGGCACCACGCGCATGCGCCTGGCCCTGGACCGTGGCGTGATGCCCGGCAGCGAAGGCGATGACCTGAAGAAACACGTGGACCGTTCGATGGTATTCGTGGAGTCGTCGGAGCGCGGCTGGAAGCGCTATATGGCGCTGCCGCAGAATGACGAGGAGAAGGCGCTGGCCACTGCGCTGGCTGCCAAGCGCCAGGAGTTCTTCGACAAGGGCGTGATGCCCTGGCAAAAGGCACTGAGCAGCGGCAATCGCGAAGAAGCCTTGCGGATCGGGCGTGACGTGATGCCCGAGCTGCAACGCGGCATGTCCAGCGCGCACGAAAAGCTCGAGAGCTTCCAGATGGAAACCGGCAAGGCGAATTTTGAAAGCGCGCAGGCGCGCTTTGAAACGATTCGTACGATGTCGATCCTGCTGATCCTGTTCGGCATTGCGATCGCGATTGTCGCCACCGTCATGCTGCATCGCGCGATCGTGCGTCCGGTGGAAGAGGCGTTGTCGGTGTTCGAGCGCATGGCGGGCGGCGACCTGACATCGCGCATCACGAGCATGTCGAAGAACGAAGTCGGTCGCATGATGCAGGCGCTGGCGAAGATGCAGGACAGCCTGTCGGGCATCGTGCATGAAGTGCGCGGTGGCACCGATTCGATTGCCTCGGCCACCCAGCAGATTTCGGCGGGCAACACCGATCTGTCGCAACGTACCGAAGAGCAGGCCGCATCGCTGGAACAGACCGCGGCCAGCATGGAAGAACTGACCACCGTGGTGCGTCAGAACGCCGACAATGCGCGCCAGGCCGGCGTGCTGGCTGGCGAGGCCTCGCAGATCGCGCTCAAGGGCGGCGATGTGGTGGGGCGTGTGGTGGACACCATGAACGAGATCAACGGCGCCTCGCGCAAGGTGGTCGAGATCATCGGCGTGATTGAAGGGATCGCTTTCCAGACCAACATCCTGGCGCTGAATGCCGCGGTGGAAGCGGCCCGTGCCGGCGAGCAGGGCCGCGGCTTTGCCGTGGTGGCTGGCGAGGTGCGCAGCCTGGCGCAGCGCAGCGCCAATGCTGCCAAGGAAATCGAATCGTTGATCAGTGAGTCGGGCCAGCGCGTGGAAAGCGGCACGAAGCTCGTGGCCGAAGCCGGACACACCATGGGCGAAATCGTCCAGGCCGTGCGTCGCGTGACTGACATCATGAACGAGATCAGTGCCGCGTCGCAGGAACAGACCACCGGCATCGAACAGGTCAACCAGGCCGTGGCACAGATGGACCAGGTTACCCAGCAGAACGCGGCGCTGGTGGAAGAGGCTGCCGCCGCGGCCGGTGCGCTGGAGGAACAGGCCCAGAAGCTGAAGAGCGTGGTCTCGGTGTTTTCATTGGCCGATGATGGTGGCGTGCAGCAGCACGCCGTCGCGCCTGCGCTGCCACTGGTGACGCCGCACGCCACGCCGGCAAAGGCAGCACCCGCGCTGGCACGTACGACCGAGCGGGCTCCGGCACGACCGGCTTCCCGACGTCCGCCGATCGTGCGCACGGGACGCGAACCGAAGCTGTTGCGTCCAGCGCTGAACCAGCCGGCCGCGAGTGCCCCAGGTGCGGCGGCAGACGACAACTGGGCCGCATTCTGAGTTTTCAAGACTGATACATACAAGGAAACATTCAACAACACGCCCAACCAGGCGTCCAACGAGGTTCACACGACGCGCGCGAGATGCCATGATGCGGGCTTTTGTTTGCCCCATATCCTGGTGTTTCCCGCGCACTCGCTGTTCTTCTTCGCGCAGCCCCAATGATTGCCACGATTTCCATCCTATCGCTGCTTGCAGCCCTGCTCGGCGTTCTGGCCGCGCGGAGCTTTCGCGCGGCCAAAACGGAAGGCGAGCAGGGGCGCAAGGTTGTCCGGTCACTGGCGTGGTCGGCAGCCCTGATGTCACAAGTCACGCTGGGCATGCCGCTCTGGGTGACGCTGGCCTCCGGTACCCTGACCGCTGCCAACGATGGCACCAAGCTGGCCGCCACCCTTGCCGCGACGCTTGCCGCCAGCGTGGTCGTATCCCATGTGTCGACGCCGGTCCTGCAATGGTTGCGGCATGGCGGGCGCGGCTGGCACCTGGCCATCGTTGCGGCCATGCTTGCCGGCGGCGGCCTGGTTGCGGTAGCTGGCGCGCGCCTGGGCCGGGCATGCGGTAGCGCATCGCTGACGGCGCGCGCCTGCATCGACGGCGCCGGCCATGGTCCCGTGTGGCTTGCGGGTGGGCTCGCGCTGCTGTGTTCGGCGTTGTACGCCATGCATTGGATGCAGTCGCGCAAATGGGCTGCCTCGCTTGCCGACTCGAACGTTGCCGACGAAGCGGACGATTTCCCGTCCGGCGTACGGCCTGGCGAGTCACGCCTGGTCCGCCGTGGCTCGGGTCGTCTGGCGAAACTGACCGTACGGCCGTCGGGACGCGACCAGCCACCGGTTGGCGAGTACAGCGTGAGCACCGACCTGCCCGACCGCACCGCCTTTGCGCGGTGGCTTGACCAGACCATTGCGCACGCGAGGCTGTCCGAAACCAGCTGCGCGGTGTTGCTGATTCACATAGCCGATTTCCGCGAGGTGGACGAGGTCTTCGAAGTACGTGCCGACGACATTCTCGCGCAGGACGCCGGCGCGCTGGCGCAGGCGGCCCTGGAGCCCCATCATTTCCTGGCGCGACTGGCGCGCGACGAGTTCGCGGTTGGCGTCCCCGAGCTGGTGCAGCATAGCCGTGCCCATGACCTTGGTGCGCGTGTGCTGGGATCATTGTCCGAATTCGTGGCCGCGCGAGGCCTGCAGATGCAGATCGGCGTGAACATCGGCATCGCCATCTATCCGCGCGATGCGGCAACGTCGGAATCGCTGATGCAGGCGGCGCGTGTCAGCCTGTCGGAGGCGCGTGAAAGCGGGTCGAACCAGATGCGGGTGTTCAACTCCGCCGCGGGCGAACGCGCGCGCCGCATGCGCGTGATCCGGCGCGATCTGTGGCCGGCCATCCAGGACGATGCGCTGTCGCTGGTGTACCAGCCCAAGTACGACGTGAAGACGCGCGGCGTGGTGGGTGCCGAAGCACTATGCCGGTGGCGCCATCCTACGCTTGGCGCGATCAATCCGGCCGAGTTCATCATGGTGGCCGAGCAGTCCGGACAGATCGACAAGCTCGACGACTGGGTGATCTCGCAGGTTTGCGCGCAGGTACGTGCGTGGCAGGACTCGGGGCTGCCGGTGGTGCCGGTGGCGATCAACGTGTCCGGCCTGCGTTTTGCCAGCCGCAACTTTGCCCAGTACCTGCTTGAACAGATCCATCAGCATGACATTCCGCCGTCGGCCATCACGCTCGAAATTACCGAGACCGCGGCGATGAAGGACATCGGCAAGTCGATGGAAACGCTGGCCGACCTGCAGTCGCTCGGTATCCACGTGGCGTTGGACGATTTCGGCAGCGGCTATTCGAGCCTGGGTTACCTGAAGCGGTTGCGCGTGGGCACGCTCAAGATCGACCGCACGCTGATCGGCGGGCTCGATGCCGACCTTCAGGGCCGGGCCATCGTTGGATCGATGGTGGCGCTGGCGCACGAATTGCGCATGAAGGTGGTGGCGGAGGGCGTGGAATCGGCCTCGCAGCTCGATATCCTGCATTCCATGGGCTGTGACGAAGTGCAGGGCTACCTGATGGCGATGCCGCTCGACGTCCCGGCCTTTGTCGATCTGCTGCACAGCGCGCGGCCGCTGCGCGCGTAGGTCCCGGACGTTCGTCGGAAAAAATTTGTGGGCGGCAACTCTAAAGCGTGCGCGCCAGGTGTCGATATGACAGAGGCAGGGCACCGGCACATGCGGGCAATCGCACGGGCCAGCCGCTGGCCCGTCCGTCGCCGGCCGCTATGCCTTGCCACTGGCGGACCAACCTTCCACGAAAGTCCCCGATGTCCCTTCCGCACATCCTTGTTGTCGACGATTCGCCATCGTTGCGCCGCATGACCGGCGCCTGCCTGCGGGCGGGCGGATTCACGGTGACCGAAGCCTCCGACGGCAAGGAGGCGCATGAGGTGGCCCTGGAAGGCCAGTTCGGCATGCTGGTCACGGACCAGGTCATGCCTGGCATGGATGGGCTGTCGCTGATTCGCGCGTTGCGCGCCACACCCGCCTACGCGGCGATCCCGATCCTTATGCTGTCGACCGAGCACGACGACCGCATCCTGAGCCAGGCGCGCGAAGCCGGCGCATCGGGCTTCCTGGCCAAGCCGTTCGATCCCGACGAGCTGATGGCGTCGGTTCACGCGTTGCTGACCCCTCCCACGGAGGGGTAAATCCGCCCCCAAGTCGGTCTTAATTCACCCCGCATTACGCCGTTATTGCTGGAGGGCCATAGCAGGAGGTCCGGCCGCGTTCCGGGCCGGTCACTGCCTCGGGTCGCCAGCAGCCAGGGGCAGAGCTACCCCGGCCACGACCAACCATGCCAGCGGGGGCAACCATGAACACGAGTAACAACCGTGCTGACGGCGCGGGAGAAGAATTCCTGGCCTTCCGGCTCGGTCGCGAAGAGTACGGCATCGACATCCTCAAGGTCCAGGAGATCCGTGGCTACGAAACGGTCACGCAGATCGCCAATGCGCCCGCCTATCTGAAGGGCGTGGTCAATCTGCGCGGCATCATCGTCCCGATCATCGACCTGCGCATCAAGTTCCAGCAGGCCGAGATCAGCTATGACCAGTACACCGTGGTGATCATCGTTGACATCAATCAACGTACCACGGGCATCGTGGTTGACGGCGTTTCCGATGTGCTCACGCTGACCCCTGCGCAGATCAAGCCGGCACCGGCACTGTCGGGCGGTGTGGAAACCGATTACATCCGCGGACTCGGTTCACTCGAAGGTCGCATGCTGATCCTCGCCGATATCGAGAAGCTGATGAATGTCGACGACCTCGCGGCGCTGGACGCTGCCGCCGGCGCCATCTGAAGTCCATTTCCTGTAAGCCGTCCGTCGCGCCCGCGCGAGATGCGTTACGCACGGACCGGAAGCATTCAACGCAAGTCCATCATTCATGCGTAACAACCAGCCCGTCACCCAGCGCGAGCATGCGCTTTCGCCGAACGACTACCTGATCTCGCGAACCGATCTCAAGGGGCGGATCACGTTCGCGAACCGGGCGTTCGTCGAGATCAGCGGCTTCTCCGCCGACGAGTTGCTGGGGGCGCCACACAACCTCGTGCGTCATCCGGACATGCCGCCGGAAGCGTTTGCCGACCTCTGGGCGTCGATCGAGGCTGGCAGGTCGTGGGTGGGCATCGTCAAGAACCGTCGCAAGGATGGCGACCACTACTGGGTGCAGGCCACGGTGACGCCGACACGCGTCGACGGCCGCACCATTGGCTATACGTCGGTGCGCTCGATGGCCACACGGGACCAGATCGACGCTGCCGAAGCCGCGTACCGGCGTTTCCGGGAAAACCGTGCCGCGGGTCTGGCGATCCGCGACGGCGCCGTGGTGCGAACCGGCGTGGCGGGTTTCATCGGACGTCTTGCCCGCATCAATCTCAGGCGCCGCATTCTCTGGGCGCAACTGGCCGGGCTGGTGTGGTTCCTGGTGGCACTGGCCGGCGTGCACTGGATGTCGCCGGAAGCCGCCGTGCAACTGTGGCCGTGGTTGTGGGGCGCGTTTGCGCTGGCCGTGATTTCTTCGTTTGCCGCGGGGGCGCTGCTGGTGTCGCGTGTGGAGCGCCCGGTTGGCGAGATGCTGGATTTTGCGCTGCGCATGGGTGCCGGCGACCTGACCACGACGTTCGAACACAAGTCTGCCGACGAGGTGGGCGCACTCGCGCGTGCCATGCGCACGATGCAGCGTAGCCTGCTTTCGGTGGTGCATGACATCCAGGAAGGCATGGCCAGCATTTCCACGGCCACGCATCAGGTGGCGGCGGGCAACAACGACCTCTCGCAACGCACCGGTCAGCAGGCAGCTTCGCTCGAGGAAACCGCGTCGAGCATGGAGCAGCTGACCGGCACCGTGCGCCAGAACGCCGACAACGCACGCCAGGCCAGTGGCCTGGCGGTCAATGCATCGGATACCGCCGTGCGTGGTGGCGAGGCCGTGGGCCGTGTGGTGCAGACGATGGACGAGATCAACGAAGCATCGCGCAAGATCGTCGACATCGTGGGCGTGATCGAGGGCATCGCGTTCCAGACCAACATCCTGGCGCTCAATGCCGCCGTGGAAGCCGCGCGCGCCGGGGAACAAGGCCGTGGCTTTGCGGTAGTGGCGGGCGAAGTGCGCAGCCTGGCGCAACGCAGCGCCAACGCGGCCAAGGAAATCAAGAACCTGATCGGTAATACCGTATCGCGCGTGGAAAACGGCTCCGCCCTGGTCAGCGAGGCCGGCGCGACGATGGACGAGATCGTGCAGGCCGTAAAGCGCGTCACCGACATCATGGGCGATATCAGCTCCGCTTCGGTGGAGCAGAGCGCGGGTATCGAGCAGGTGAACGAGGCCGTGGCGCAGATGGATGAAGTCACGCAGCAGAACGCAGCATTGGTGGAGCAGGCCGCAGCCGCGGCCGGCTCGCTGGAGGAACAGGCCGACCGCTTGCGCGAGTCGATCTCCACGTTCCGCGTGAGCACGCAGGCCGAAGCCAGGCCCGCACGCAAGCGCCAGATGGAGACGGCAGTGGAAGCAGTCGGCTGAAGTGGGGAGCGGGCCCGCGTCCACATGGACAAGGGCCGCACAGCGCCGCGCCAGAAGCGTGGCATCAGGAACGGGGCAAAGCGGCCGCCCAAGCAGGCGGCAGCGACAACAACTCGGGACGGTGCATCGCAGGCCATCCCGGTCTTTTCTGACAGAAGAAGGGGGTAGTTCTATGCAGTGGTTCAATCAACTACGCGTTACAACCAGGCTGATTGCCGGCTTCCTGGTTGTATCCGTGATCGGTGCCATCATCGGCCTGCTGGGCGTGGTCAACATGGGGCGAATGGCGGAATGGACCGGCAAGATCTACAACACCGACCTGCAGGCTCTGAAGGCCGTGCAGGACGGCAATATCAACCTGGTCTACGCCAGCCGCGCACAGATTGCGCTGCTGTCGGCGTCGACCATGGGCGAGCGCGCGACCGAGAAGGAAGAGATCCAGAAATCGCTGACCGCGATGGAGGCACGTGTAAAAACTGCCAAGGAATCCTTCACCCAGCCTGAGGGCCAGGCGCTGTTCAAGCAGTACGAGACGCTGGTGCCGCCGTTCCGTGACCGCATGCTCAAGTATGTGGAACTGGTCAGCAAGCAGCCGCTCGATACCTCGCAGTTCGAAAGCACCGTGTTCACGGAGAGCGCGGATCTGCTCAAGGAAAGCCGCGCGCTGGAAGAAGTGTTGTTCAAGATGGTCAAGCGCCGCGATGAGCGCGCGAAGTCCAACATGGAAGAATCGACCAGCGTCTACAACAGCTCGCGTGTGCTGATGCTGCTGCTGGTGCTGGGCGGCGGGGTGGTGTCGGTACTGCTGGGCTGGTTCCTGGCTCGGCAGTTGTCGCGCCAGCTTGGCGGCGAGCCGGGCTATGCGGCGTCGATCGCGGCGCGTATCGCCGACGGCGATTTCTCGGACAAGGTCGACCTGCGCGCCAATGACCAGAACAGCCTGCTGCACGCAATGAGCCAGATGCAGCAGCAGTTGTCGGGTATGGTGCGCGATTTCAAGGAGTCGGCCGAATCGATCGGTACGGCTTCGCGTGAGATCGCGGCCGGCAACAACGACCTGTCGCAGCGTACCGAGCAACAGGCCGCCTCGCTCGAGGAAACCGCGTCGAGCATGGAGCAACTGACCAGCACCGTGCGCCAGAATGCCGACAACGCGCGTCAGGCCAGCGGCCTGGCAGCCAACGCATCGGAAACGGCCGTGCGTGGTGGCGAGGTGGTGGGCCAGGTGGTGCAGACCATGGGCGAGATCAACGGCGCATCGCGCAAGATCGTCGACATCATCGGCGTGATCGAAGGCATTGCGTTCCAGACCAACATCCTGGCGCTGAACGCCGCCGTGGAAGCGGCGCGTGCCGGCGAACAGGGCCGTGGCTTTGCGGTGGTGGCCGGCGAGGTGCGCAGCCTGGCGCAACGCAGCGCCAATGCGGCCAAGGAAATCAAGACGCTGATCGACAACTCGGTGGCGCAGGTCGATACCGGCGCCGCACTGGTCAGCCAGGCCGGCACCACGATGGACGAGATCGTGCAGGCCGTGAAGCGCGTGACCGACATCATGGGCGAGATCAGCGCCGCTTCGGCCGAGCAGAGCTCGGGCATCGAGCAGGTCAACCAGGCCGTGGCGCAGATGGATGAAGTGACGCAGCAGAACGCGGCACTGGTGGAACAGGCCGCGGCGGCTGCAGGATCGCTGCAGGACCAGGCGGGCCGCCTGATGGAGTCGGTGTCTGGCTTCCGCCTGTCGCACGACGATGCCGTGACGTCGACGCCGATGCTCGCCGCACCAGTCGCACCGGCTGCTCGTCCAAACGTGCGTTCGACGGTCCGCCCGGGTACGAAGCCCGTCGTGGCACGCACCACGAAGGGTCGCAAGCCGGGCAAGCCGGCTGGTACCGCACTGGTGGCCGCTGCCGCGGCGTCGGCCATGACTGAAGTTGCCGACGAAGATGCCGATAGCCAGAAGAAGCGCCCCGCGCTCACGGCAGCATCGACGGGCAGCAGCGCGTCCGACAACGGTGACTGGAGCGCCTTCTGAACGTCATGTAAAGCTCGCATGAGCAGAGCATGAACGCCATCGGATAGTGATGGCGCGCGCCCCGGCACCAGCTTTGTAAAAGTTGCGCCGGGGCGCTTACTCGTCTGAACAACATCATGAATACCGACATCAGCCTGTCCCTGTCGGCCGAAGCTACGGCAAGGCTGCGCGCGGACTTCGATGCATTTGTAAAAGTTTCCACCGGACTCGACGCGCAATTCATTCCGCCTGCGTTTGACGACTTCCTGCGCGCGCGCCTGATGCAGCAGGATGGCCCGCTGACCGAGCGCGCCGTGATGCGGCTATTGGCCAGCGGCGAGTACGGTTGGGCCAGGAAGGTCTTCGACAAGCAACTGCCAAACGCGCTGGCTGCATTGATGCGCGATGCCGAGCGCTTTGGCTTTGGCCTGGCCGTGCAGCCCGAGTGGACAACGCAGCAGCGCGTGGAACACGCGCGCGAATGGGCCACGAACATCCTGTCCGAGGCGGGCGCCGATGCGGCCTTCACGGAAGCGCTGGCGGCGCAGATCGCGTCGTCGGCCATCGATATCCGCACGCTTGAAGAGCGGATGCGCACGCCGGCATGGCGCATTGCCGACAGCCTGCGCCAACGCGCGTACGACGTCATGTACGCGTTGCAGACCGAGCCAAGCGAGGCGCTGGGGCGCAGCAAGGTAGGCGAACTGCGTGCGTTGCTGGGGCTTGCGCTGGAATACGGCTCGGTCAGCGCTGACGAGGCCTCGCGCGTGCTCGAGCAAGTGGAACGTGCACGTCCTCATCTGTTTCGCGAGGCGCCCGACGATGTGTTTGCACGGCTTGCCGCGTGGTTGCGGCGCGTGTTTAACCAAGGCGCGCTCGTTCGTCAATAGTGGATTCCGGCAACCCCGTTTTCTGCTGTGACGTGTGCACCGCAACGAAGGCGTGTCCGTTCAGTACGCTAACTGTTACGCCTTTGATGTAAATCAGAAGACAGTCGTGGGGTCTGTTACAAAATTCGCGACCTATGTCTTTTCTGTACGACATTTGCCAATGCCCAACGTAAGTAGGGATTGGCATTTCAGGCGAATTGCCGATATAAACGTAACAGTTTCACTTACACTCTGTAACATCTGTAACGTTTAAGAGTTAAGGTGTAACCGGGCGCAGTTCCTTTCGTAGTACGTTGTACCCACTCGAACACGCACCAAACGATCTGGTCGCCGGCCTAGCCGGTAAGCGCTGGACAAGCGGTCGAGGGGTTTTTTGGTAGCGGGGAAAAATTGGAAAGCAGTGAAGTTCTCCAGGAGATCAGGGAGGTCAATCTTGCCTATCTCCTGCTCGCGCAACGACTCGTGCGCGAAAATCAGGTGGAAGCCATGTTCAGGCTTGGTGTCAGCAAGGAAATTGCTGAGATCCTTGCCAAGCTGACCTCGGCGCAACTCGTCAAGCTGGCCGCATCGAATATGGTGCTGTGCCGTTTCCGCTTCGACGATCACGCGCTGCTGTCCACGCTCACCCACACGGCCAAGAACCATGATATGCAGCAGATCCACGCTGCTATCCTGCTGGCCCGGCAACCTGTGGAGTCGCTCAATTGACAGCGCTCCTCCAGGCCCAGCCGGCCCGCAGCTTCACGGCCACTCCCGTCCCCAACCGCAAGAGCGTCCTGCAGGACGCCAACCAGACCCAGCTCGCCATCGAGCTGATCGGCCTGGGTGCACGCCTGCAGGTGCTTGAAGCCGAGACCACGCTCTCGCGCGACCGGTTGATCCGCCTCTACAAGGAGCTGCGGGGCGCGTCGCCGCCCAAGGGCATGCTCCCGTTCTCGACAGACTGGTTCACGACCTGGCTGCCGAATATCCATTCGTCGCTGTTCTTCTCGGCGTACCAGTTCATGGTGCAGGAAGGCGAGACGTCGGGCATTCGCGCGGTAGTGGCCGCTTATCGTCTGTACCTCGAACACGTTTCGCTGCTTGGCGGCGAAATCGTCTTAAGTTTCACCCGTGCCTGGACGTTAGTACGGTTTTTCGAGAGCAACATGCTGCAGCTTTCCACGTGCACCTGTTGCGGCGGCCAGTTCGTGACGCATGCCTATGAGCCGCACGCGAACTTTGTCTG
Organism: Cupriavidus sp.; assembly: GCF_057315035.1. Taxonomy (NCBI): domain Bacteria; kingdom Pseudomonadati; phylum Pseudomonadota; class Betaproteobacteria; order Burkholderiales; family Burkholderiaceae; genus Cupriavidus; species Cupriavidus sp. The sequence goes on from NZ_DBHKYV010000004.1 coordinate 71,236, forward strand.
CAGCCTGTGCCGTCCGCCTTCGCGCGCCGGAAAGGTAAAGAAGCTCTCGAAAGACGCCGCAGCCGCGCAGACCCAAGCCTGATTCCATCCGGCCTGACGTCCGCGTAGCAGGTGGGCCCCGGTACCGGTGGGTGGTGACCCCGCTCGTCCGTACCGGACGCCCTGATGCGTGCCTGACGCGTGTTTTTCAGACGGGGATCCGATCGTGCTAGTAGTTATTGGCTATGTCGTCGTAGTCGTGGCGGTGCTGGGTGGTTACGCCCTCACCGGCGGCCATATGGGCGCGCTGTATCAACCGGCGGAGCTCATCATCATCGGCGGTGCAGCCGTTGGCGCATTCATCAGCTCCAACAGCGGCAAGGCCATCAAGGCCACGATGAAGGCCATGCCCTCGCTGTTCAAGGGCTCCAAGTACAAGAAGGACCTGTACCTGGACGTGATGGCCTTGCTGTACGTGCTGCTGTCCAAGGCCCGCCGCGAGGGCATCCTGTTCCTCGAAAAGGAAATTGCCGATCCCGCATCCAGCAGTGTCTTCAGTCAGTACCCGCGTATCCTGGCCGACGCCAAGATGATGGAGTTCCTGACCGACTACCTGCGCATGATGGTCAACGGCAACATGAACGCGTTCGAGATCGAGGCGCTCATGGACCACGAAATCGAAACGTTCCGCCACGAGGCCGAGATTCCCGCCCATGCGCTGTCACGCGTCGGCGACGGCCTGCCCGCGTTCGGTATCGTGGCCGCCGTGATGGGCGTGGTGCATGCGCTGGCCTCGGCCGACCTGCCGCCGGCCGAACTGGGCGCCCTGATCGCCCACGCCATGGTGGGAACGTTCCTGGGCATTCTGCTGGCTTACGGTTTCGTGTCGCCGCTGGCGTCGCGAATTGAACACCAGGTGTCCGAGAGCATCAAGATGTACGAGTGCATCAAGGTCACCCTGCTGGCTTCGCTCAATGGGTATGCACCGCTGGTGGCGGTGGAATTCGGCCGCAAGGTGCTGTACTCCACGGTACGTCCGTCGTTCCTCGAGCTCGACGACCACGTCCGTGAAGTCAAGAGCCTGACCTGACGGGAGAGCAGCCATGAGCAGCGCCCAGGACCTGCGTCCGATCATTATCAAGAAGGCGAAGTCGCACGCCAAACCGCACGGCAACCATAGCTGGAAGATCGCCTACGCCGACTTCATGACGGCCATGATGGCGCTTTTCCTGGTGCTGTGGCTGTTGAGCTCGGCTTCCCCGAAGACGCTGGTCGGCGTGGCCGATTATTTCAAGACGCCGCTCAAGGTGGCCATGGCCGGTGGCGACAAGAGCAGCTTGTCGAAGAGCGTGATTCCGGGCGGCGGCAAGGACCCGATGGCCAAGGACGGCGAAGTCATGAAGGCCATGACCAATGACCCGTCCGACGCCCAACGCCGCCGCGATCAGCTCGACAGCGAGCGCCTGCGCGCGCTGAAGGGCCGCCTCGAGCAGATCATCGAGAACAACCCGACGCTGCGCCAGTTCCGTCCGCAGTTGCTGCTGGACATCACCAGCGAGGGGCTGCGCATCCAGATCCTGGATACGCAGAATCGCCCGATGTTCCGTACCGGAAGCGCGGCGGTGGAGCCCTACATGCGCACGATCCTGCGTGAGATCGGGCCGGTACTCAACGAGATGCCGAACAAGGTCAGCCTCTCGGGCCATACCGATTCGGCCACGTACATGATGGGCGAACGCGCCTACAGCAACTGGGAACTGTCCGCCGATCGTGCCAATGCCTCGCGCCAGGAACTGATCGCGGGCGGCATGCAGGAAGGCAAGGTGCTGCGTGTGCTGGGCCTGGCGGACACCATGCCGCTGGAGAAGAACGATCCGCTGGCGGCCGTCAACCGGCGCATCAGCATCGTGGTGCTCAACAAGCGCGCGCAAGCCCAGTTCGAAACGGAGAATGCCAGCGCCGCCGAAGTTTCGGTGCAGGTCCAGAAGGGCCGTGCCGCGGAAGAAATGCAGGCGCAGCTGGAGGCAGCGTCTGCGGCCGGGGCAAAGCCGGCCACGCAGCCCAAGGGCAAGTAGGAATGAGATGCGCCGTCGCGGTGAACGGCGCGTCTTCCAGAGCAATCTAGCGAGCCAGGACGATCATGTCTGTCGATATCGATATCACGCAGTTCTACCAGACCTTCTTCGAAGAGGCAGAGGAACTGCTCGTAGAAATGGAGCAGCTGCTGCTCGAGGTGGACCTGGAGTCCCCCGACGCCGAGGCGCTCAACGCGATTTTCCGTGCCGCGCACTCGATCAAGGGCGGTGCCGCCACGTTCGGCTTTACGGCCCTGACCGAGACCACGCACATCTTTGAGAACCTGCTCGACCGTACGCGTCGGCGGGAACTGGCCCTGACACGGGTCATCATCGATACCTTTCTGGAAACCAAGGACGTGTTGCAAGACCAGCTCAACGCCTATCGCAACGGCACCGAACCCGATCCGGAAACGTTCGCGCGCATCTGCGCCGTCCTGCAGCAGCTGGCCCAGGAAGCCGGCGGCGATGCGGCGCATGCCCCGGCACCGGCTCCCGCTCCCGTTGCGGCCCCTGTCGTCGCCGCCGCTGCAGCCGCACCGGCCGGTGGCAATCTCAAGGTCCGCCTGATCAAGGTTTCGGCAGCCGACCAGGCGCTGCTGCGCGAGGAACTGGCCAACCTTGGCGAGATTACCGGGCAGGAAGAGGCCGATGGCGACCTGACCATCTGGCTGAACAGCCAGTGCGGTACCGATGACATCATCGCGGTCTGCTGCTTCGTGATCGACGAGAAGCAGATCACGGTGGAAGCTGTGGCGGCCGGCGAGGCACCCGCCGCGGCCGCCGCACCGGCACCCGTGGCCGCGCCGGCTCCGGTAGCCGCCGCACCCGCAACTGCACCCGCAGCTGCACCGGCCGCGAAGGAGAAGGAAAAGGAAAAAGCCAAGCCAGCCGCAGCGGCTGCGCATGCACCCGATTCCGGCTCGATCCGCGTGCCGACCGAAAAGGTCGACCAGATCATCAACCTGGTGGGCGAGCTCGTGATCACGCAGTCGATGCTGGCCCAGACCGCATCGTCGCTGGACCCGGTACTGTTCGACCGCCTGTTCTCCGGCATGGGGCAGCTCGAGCGCAATGCGCGCGATCTGCAGGAAGCGGTGATGTCGATCCGCATGATGCCGATGGACTATGTGTTCTCGCGCTTCCCGCGCCTGGTGCGCGACCTGGCCAGCAAGCTCGGCAAGCAGATCGACCTGGTCACGTTCGGCAAGGCGACCGAACTCGACAAGAGCCTGATCGAACGCATCATCGATCCGCTGACGCACCTGGTGCGCAACAGTTTGGATCATGGCATCGAGACCGCCGAGAAGCGCGTGGCCGCGGGCAAGGAGCCTACCGGCCAGCTGATCCTGTCCGCACAGCACGCGGGCGGCAACATCGTTATCGAAGTGAGCGACGACGGTGGCGGCCTGAACCGCGAACGCATCTTGTCCAAGGCGATCCAGAACGGTTTGCCCGGGGCATCGGAAAGCATGACCGACGACGAAGTCTGGCAGTTGATCTTCGCGCCGGGCTTCTCCACGGCTGAAGTCGTGACCGACGTGTCGGGCCGTGGCGTGGGCATGGACGTGGTGAAGCGGAACATCCAGGAGATGGGCGGTCACGTCGAAATCAGCTCGCGACCGGGGCTGGGTACCACCACGCGCATCGTGCTGCCGCTGACGCTGGCGATCCTGGATGGCATGTCGGTGCGTACTGGTGAAGAAACGTTCATCCTGCCGCTGAACTGCGTGATGGAGTCGCTGCAGCCGAAGGCCGAGGATGTGCACACCGCCGCCAACGGCGAGCGCGTGATGAATGTCCGCGGCGAGTACCTGCCGCTGCTGGAACTGCACAAGGTCTTCAACGTGGCCAATGCGGTGCAGGAGCCCACGCAGGGCATCGCCGTGATCCTGGCCGCCGAAGGCAAGCGCTTCGCGCTGCTGGTGGACCAGCTGATTGGTCAGCACCAGGTGGTCCTGAAGAACCTCGAAACCAACTATCGCAAGGTGCCGTGCATCTCTGCGGCGACGATCCTGGGCGACGGCAGCGTCGCGCTGATCGTGGACGTCGGCGCGCTGCAGCGTACCGGCGTGCGCCGCCAGGACCCGGTGTCCGTACAGTAATCGACAGCAAGGAGAACAGACATGGCCGGCATCGGACACATCGATACCCAGGGCAGTGAAGCCTCTGGCCAGGAATACCTGGTCTTCACGCTGGGCACCGAGGAATATGGCATCGACATCCTCAAGGTGCAGGAGATCCGTAGCTACGAGACGGTGACCCGCATTGCCAATGCACCCGATTTCATCAAGGGCGTGACGAACCTGCGCGGCGTAATCGTGCCGATCGTCGACCTGCGCCTCAAGTTCGACCTTGGCAACGTCCGTTATGACCACCAGACCGTGGTGATCATCCTGAACGTGGCGGGTCGCGTGGTGGGCATCGTCGTCGATGGCGTGTCGGACGTGCTTACGCTGACCGGCGACGACATCAAGCCGGCACCGGAGTTCGGCGTCTCGGTATCCAACGAACACCTGACTGGTCTCGGTTCGGTGGAAGGCCGGATGCTGATCCTGATCGACATCGAACGCATGATGACCAGCTCCGAGATGGAACTGATCGAAGCCGAGCTTGCCTGAACCGGCAAGCCGCGTCGTCCCCAAATCCGTATCGCCGTTGATCGGCAACCCTGACGAAATACACACATGACGCCGCTCCGTTCTTCCTCCAGCGCTACCGGGAAGCCAGGCGCGGCCGCCAATCCGGCTGCGCCGGTGCTGGCGCCGCTGCGCGACGACATGCGTGACTTCCTGCTGACCGAGCGTGACTTCGAGAAGGTCCGCGCGCTGATTCACAAGCGTGCGGGCATCTCGCTGGGCAGCCACAAGCGCGAGATGGTCTACAGCCGCCTGGCGCGGCGCCTGCGGTCGCTGCAGTTGAGCGACTTCGGCTCGTACCTGGAACTGCTCGAAGCCGATGACCGGTCGGACGAGTGGGAATACTTCACCAACGCGCTGACCACGAACCTGACGTCGTTCTTCCGGGAGGCGCACCATTTCCCGTTGCTGGCCGAGCACGCCAGGAAGGTTGGCCGCCCATACAGCGTATGGTGTGCCGCTGCGTCGACCGGCGAAGAACCGTACTCGATCGCCATCACATTGGCCGAGGCGCTTGGTGACCGTGCCGGTACCGTACTGGCCACCGATATCGATACCCAGGTCCTGGCCAAGGCACGGGCCGGGGTCTATACCTCCGAGCAGGTGGCACGCCTGTCGCAGGAACGGCTCAAGCGCTTCTTTCTCAAAGGCACCGGTGCGCGTGCCGGTGCGGTGAAGGTAAAGCCGGACCTGGCGTCGACCATCAGTTTCGAACCACTGAACCTGTTGGCGCCTGACTGGGGCATTCGCGAGAAATTCGACGCGATCTTCTGCCGCAACGTGATGATCTATTTCGACAAGCCGACCCAGGGCCGCATCCTGGAACGGTTTGCCCCGTTGCTGAAGCCGAACGGCCTGCTATTTGCCGGACATTCGGAGAATTTTTCGTATGTCACGCGTGCGTTCCAGTTGCGCGGACAGACCGTGTATGAACTGGCAGGCAAGGGCGGAGGTGCATGATGCGCGGCACCCCACAGATGCCCGAGGCCATCGCCACGCGCAAGTACTTCGACCGTGAATTTGGCAAGCAGGCCATCAAGCTTCTGCCTAACGAGTACTACGTGACCGGCGACGACGTGGTGCTGACCACGGTACTGGGCTCGTGCGTGGCCGCCTGCATTCGCGACGAAGTGGCCGGTGTCGGCGGCATGAACCACTTCATGCTGCCCGACGACGAGAACGCCGGCGCGGATCGCATGCTGTCCGCATCGATGCGCTACGGATGCTATGCGCTGGAAGTGCTGATCAATGAACTGCTGAAGATGGGTGCACGGCGCGAACGCCTGGAAGCCAAGGTTTTCGGTGGTGGCGCGGTACTGGCGAACATGACGACCCTCAATATTGGGGACCGGAATGCCGATTTCGTATTGAAGTACCTGCGCACCGAAGAGATTCGCGTGGCCGCGCAGGACCTGCGTGGCCCGCATGCGCGACGCGTCAGCTACTTCCCGCATACGGGCCTGGCGCTGGTGCGCCGGCTGACACGCCAGGACGATACGGTAGGCGTGGAACGCGAAGAGCGCGCGCTGGCACGCGTGCTGTCCACCTCCACGAAGGCACCCGCGCGTGGTGCCGTGGAATTGTTTACGCGGCAGGTATCGGCCAGGACGCCGACCTGAAACCTTAAGACGTAGAGACGAACATGACTGCCGCGAAGATCAAGGTGTTGTGCGTGGATGATTCCGCGCTGATCCGCAGCCTGATGACCGAGATCATCAACAGCCAGCCGGACATGGAAGTGGTGGGTACCGCGCCGGACCCACTGGTGGCGCGTGACATGATCAAGCGCCTGAACCCGGACGTGCTGACGCTGGACGTGGAAATGCCACGCATGGACGGGCTCGATTTCCTCGAGCGCCTGATGCGCTTGCGGCCGATGCCGGTGCTGATGGTGTCGTCGCTGACCGAGCGCGGGTCGGAAATCACGATGCGTGCGCTGGAACTTGGTGCGGTGGATTTCGTGACCAAGCCCAAGCTCGGCATTCGTGACGGGCTGATCGAGTACACCGACACGATCGCCGACAAGCTGCGCGCCGCCTCGCGCGCCCGCGTGAAGGCGCGGCCCGAAGCAGCGGCCGGTGCGGTGCCGGCTGCGCCGATCCTGCGTGCGCCGCTGCTGTCGACCGAAAAGCTGATCATCGTCGGCGCGTCGACCGGTGGTACCGAGGCTATCAAGGAGTTCCTGATGCCGCTGCCGCCCGATTCGCCGGCGGTCATGATCGTGCAGCATATGCCGGCCGGCTTCACCAAGTCGTTTGCGCAGCGTCTGAACGGCCTGTGCCGCATTACCGTCAAGGAAGCCGAGCACGGCGAACGCGTGCTGCCCGGCTACGCATACATTGCTCCGGGCGATTCGCACCTGTTGCTGGCGCGTAGCGGTGCCAACTACGTGGCGCACCTGTCGCAGGAAGCGCCCGTGAACCGCCATCGCCCGTCGGTGGATGTGCTGTTCGATTCCGCCGCCATCCACGGCGGCAAGAACGTGACCGGTGTGATCCTGACCGGCATGGGCAAGGACGGCGCGCGCGGCATGCTGCGCATGCGCGAGGCCGGATCGTACAACCTGGCGCAGGACGAACAGTCCTGCATCGTGTTTGGCATGCCGAAGGAGGCGATCGCCACTGGCGGCGTGCATGAAGTGGTGCCTTTGCACCAGATGAGCCAGCGCGTCATGGCGCACCTGGCGACGTTTGGTGCGCGGGCGCAGCGCGTGTAGTGCGGAACGACGCGCGAAGGTCAGATCAGAAACATCAACCGGATGACACCGTCATCCGCAACCGTATTGGAGCCGTATAGTGGACAAGAACATCAAGATCCTCGTGGTCGACGACTTCCCGACCATGCGTCGGATCATTCGTAACCTGCTCAAGGAGCTCGGGTTCACCAACGTCGAGGAAGCCGAAGACGGCGCCGCCGGCCTGGAGAAGGCCAAGGACGGCAGCTTCCAGTTCGTGGTGTCGGACTGGAACATGCCGAACATGGACGGCCTGACCATGCTGCAGTCGATCCGCGCGATTCCCGCGATCGCCAAGATTCCGGTGCTGATGGTGACCGCCGAAGCCAAGAAGGAAAACATCATTGCCGCCGCACAGGCCGGTGCCAACGGCTATGTGGTCAAGCCGTTTACCGCCGCCACGCTGGACGAGAAGATCACCAAGATCTTCGAGAAGATGGGTCAATAACAAGAGGTACGCGACATGTCGACGACTCCGACTTTCAGCCAAGAATCGGCCGAGCAGATCATCCATCGCATAGGCAACCTGACGCGGATGCTGCGCGACAACATGCGGGAGCTGGGGCTCGACAAGGAAATCGAGAAGGCCGCCCTGGCGATTCCCGATGCGCGGGACCGCCTGAACTACATCGCCGCCATGACCGAGCAGGCCGCCGAGCGCACGCTCACGGCCGTGGAACTGGCGCAGCCGCTGCAGGAAGACCTGGAAAGCAAGGCCACGGCGCTGGACAAGCGCTGGGACGAGTGGTTCGCACAACCGGTGGAGCTCGGCGACGCGCGCTCGCTGGTGCTCGATACCCGTGAGTTCCTGGCCGAAGTCCCGCAGAAGGCCAAGACTACCGGCAGTCATCTGCTGGAGATCATGATGGCCCAGGACTTCCAGGACCTGACCGGGCAGGTGATCAAGAAGATGATGGACATGATCCGTACCCTGGAGCAGGAACTGCTGCAGGTGCTGATCGACAACGTGCCGGCCGAGCGTCGCGTGGAAGCACCTGCCACGCTGATGAACGGTCCGCAGATCAGCCCGGAGGGGAAGGCCGACGTGGTGGCCGACCAGTCGCAGGTGGACGACCTGCTGGCCAGCCTGGGCTTCTGACGCCTACGGTCGCGTTCCTTGCGAACCTGCCTGCCTCTCTTGCCGTGCAACTTGCCGTAACTTGCCGTGTGAGAGAGGCAACCGCCTTTTTCTACTGCCTCTCGTCTTTCTCTTCCTTTTCCTCCTCCGCTTCCGCGCGGGACCAGCGCTCGACCAGTTCGGCCGGGATAGCCTGGAATACCTCTGAGAATGGCTTGCCGAGCAGATACTCTGCTTGCCGCAGCAGCAGGGCAACCGGACTGCTGGGCTCGTGGGTTTCGAGCCATTGCCGCACGCCATGGATCTGGCATCGCGCGGCATGACGATCTGACGCTCCAGCCAGCGAACTCGCGGGTAGCACGGTGGGTGCACTCGCTACCGCCCGGGCTCCGGGCTCGTCGAGCGACGCAACCGCGGCGTGGCCAGGATGGCTGACCAGGCGCAGCAGGCGCACCAGCGGGTCCAGGTCTGGCGCGTGGCCTGGCATGGTGTCCACGCACCAGCGCTGTATCGCCATTACCTGCGCGCAAGCGTCGTCGATTGCAGCCAATGATGCGGCATGCCGGTCGCGCAGCGCATCGAGCCGCAACTGCACCGTTGCTGGGGCCATGGTGTCCACTGGCAGTGGTACGGACCATGCGCGCTCGATTTCCCGCATCGACACGCGCAACGCTCTATCGCCAAACGTCAACGCGCGGATCTCCGACATCAGGCCGGCTGGATCCGCGAGCGCGGCCAGTGCGTTGGCACGGACCGCGGGATCGTACTCGCCATCCACCTGGAGTTGTGGATGCACCTCAGTCGGGAAGGTGGCAAGCAGCGCATACAGCGAGTGCAGTCCGTTGCGCAGGCCACGAGCGCCCGCCGACCGGCAGTGGCATCGAATCAGCAATACAACCAGGCGGATATCGCGTGACCGTGCCAGCAGGCCCATGCAATCGCGTTCCACCTCCGTCCAGTTCGTGGGCTCGGGCGATGCATGAAAGCCACCGTACTGCGCATCACTCCGCGGCGATACCCTGGCCTGCAGTAGCATGAATGCAGGGTCGTATTCGAGATCCGTGCCGCATGGAAGCTCGGCCGATAGCGACGAGAGCAATCCTGGCCACGACGTTTCGGACATCGACACGTTTTCGATCCTGTCTACGTGACAGCAGCCGTCTGTACCCATTCAATGCCTCGCGTATCGTTCCGGCTCGAACACCATGCCTGTGATGGCCTGCCTGCCCGGCGACCCACCAAGCCATGTCGACCAGCCCAGCCGTCCAGGCCCGCCCAGGACGGGAGCGGCGGTGCTTGCGGCGTCGACCAGCAGGGCCAACTCCCATGCCAGCCCGTAACCAACAAATGCCCGGATCCATTCGATCAGTGTCGGCAGGTCGCGGCCACCCGGTGTGAAGTTCAGATACTGTCCCAGCGATAACGGCCCAAGTACCAGCCGGAACTTGTGCTGGCGGTCCGGGACCATGGTGCCCAGCAGCGCGCCATGCCCCATGACGCTTGCGGGTCCCGGCTGACCCAGCCGGCATGCCTCGGCGGGTTCCAGCGGAATCCAGTGCACGACAAACTCTTGCAGGCGTACCTGCACGCCGAAGTAGTGGGACAGCGTTGCGGAAATGCCATCGGGATTGCGCGCCTGGCACACGAAATGAGCACTGGCGGCCAGCCGCGCATGCGCCGGCAGCGGCCCCTGCGCGATTTCTTCAGGATCATTGCCCGACAACCAGCAGACGTAGCGCGAGAATACCTCGTCGCTGGCCCGATCGAGCCCGGCAGTCGCCTGCGCACGCCCCCATGCCTGGTAAAACTGCGTGAGCGCGCGGTGGTGGAACATGTTCAGGAAATCGGCCGTGGTCGTGTCCTGATTACCCTCGCTGCGAGTGCGCACGATTTCCGTGATATGGAGCGGCAGCGGGCCATTGGGCCCGAGCATGCCAAGGCCATACACCTCGATGTGCAGGGCCTTTTTCGCAAGCTCGACCTGTGCGATTTCCCTGGGCGCAAAGGCTAGCGATGCACGCTGGCCGATCCGGAAGGCCTCGTTTTGCGGACGGGTGGCATAGCCGATGCCGGGAAGCTCCGGATGCTGTGCGCCGAGCTGACGCAGGAGTCCTAGGAAGCTCATTTTCCACGGTGGCTGGCTGAAGGCAGGTTTCATCCGCTACACGACGCTTCGCGCGCCCATCCGTGCGTCCCACCGATGCACGAGCCCGCGCTGAATAGAGGTTAGTTCGGTCTCGGTGAACGTGTTCACCGAGACATGGAACGCCAGGAAATGCTCGAGCACCACACCGAACAGATAGGGACTGACGCCGGAAAAGCCCGATTCGTCGATCGTCAGTCGACACTGGACGCCACGGCCATGAATGATCGGTCCCTTGCCAGGCAGGCGCCGCGTGATGGGACTCACGTGTGTACCTGCCAGGCTCTGGATCTGGCGCTGCTGTGCGGCGTCGTCGCCGGCCACGAACAGGCTCAGCATTTCGCGCAATCCCTGACCGCCCTGCCGCTGGTCAAGATCCGCGAGAGACAGGTAATTGAAACCGAGCTGCCGGATCAGTCGCCATGCCAGTTCACCTTCGGCAAATGGTGGACGTGGTGTGGACGGTGCGCGTATCAGGCCGATCCGGGCCACGGGTATCGAGTCGGAAGCCCGCAGGTCGTCGCGCCCATTGCGGGGTACCAAAGTGGGCAAGTCACGATTGGTGACCAATGCCTCCACTGAAAGATGCCGCAATGCATCGGGGTAAGGGGCCTCGTGCTGATCCACCAGTGACAGAAAGACTTCGCTACCAATGTAGTCGGTCCGGCTACCGTACTTGCGCAGGTTCGCCGAGGCCAGCCGACGCTCGCGGCGCACGGAGAAATAGCGGCCGTGGTTGCCCGTGTCGCTGTTCAGGGTTGAGAACAGCGGACGGAATTCCAGAGGATCACCATGCCCTGCACGCTGCGCGACGAGCTTGCTCACGGTGTGGATCTCGTAGTCCAGCGGATGTGCGCGATCCGCGACCATATGGAACTCGGTACATCGCGGATGAATCTCCAGGCGATCGGTCCGTCTCGGAAACAGATTGATCGCGGGGGTACAGAAGAGTGCGAACTGCCCGGCGTCGACGTGCGGGGCCAGGTGGGCGGTTGGCTTGGACAGCAGCAGGACGATCTCGGCTTCGCGACCACGAATGGCCGACAGGCCCGGCCCCAGTCCATTCAGGCGGAAAAAATAGAAGCGTTGCGGACACGCGAAGTACTCATGCACAAGGTTGTGCCCATGAAACTGGTTCCACGCGAGCGGTAGCGCTGTGTTGGCCGGGTCGAAACCTACCAGCGAGACGGCATTGCGGCCCGCCGTCGGGACACTGTGCTCCATGGCGCCAGGCTGGCCGACCAGCGATGCGATGCCCGCACTGTGAACCAGTTCGAACAGATGACTCGCAATCTGGTCATCCCCAGCGAGATAGAGGGTCAGGTCGTCAACGTTTGCCAACTGGGCGAAGGTGACCTGGCGTGAGAGGCGCAGTCGGATGCGCAGCGCGCCTTGCACGGACACGTGTGCCGGGGCGTAGCGTTCCAGTCCGGGAATATCCGGTGGTGCCGGGGTGAGCCGTGCTTCGGCGATGTCGAATGGCCAGAGCGTGACCGGCTGCGTGGTACGGAACTCACATGCGGTGGCTTCGCCATTGGCAAGGGCGGCCTTCAACGCGGTATCGCGCGGAACTGGCAAGCCGCGCGTGAAGTCGCCTTGCAGGTCGCTGGGATGCAGGCGTGCGATGGCTATCGAAGGCGTTGGCGCGACGTAGTTCGGATAGATGACCTCCAGCAGGCGTTGCGCGAAGCGCGGGAACTCGGCGTCCAGCTTGATCTGCGTGCGCGCGGCAAGAAAGCAGAAGCCTTCCATCAGGCGCTCTACATAGGGATCTGCCACCTCGATGCCGTGCATGCCGAGCCGGCGGGCAACTTTCGGGTGCCGGTGGGCAAACTCCCCACCCATTTCGCGCAGATACGTCAACTCCCGGTTGTAGTAGTCGAGAAGCTTCGGATCCACGCTTCAATCAGCTCGCATGAGAAGTCTTGACGCTGAAGGTGCAGCTTTCCAGGTCCAGCGAGCTCTGCGAGGTAAAGGCCAACGGATAGGGAACCATGTGAACCATGCCACTGATTTCGAAATGCAGCAGGTTGTGGGTCTGATGTGCCGCGCCTTCAGGCAGTGGCGCAACCAGAAGACTGCCGGGAATCAGTCGCGGCTCGAAGTCTTCTATCGCGCGTTTGATGATGCCGACGATTTCGTCCCATCTGCGATCGGACGCATGCCCTCCCGCGATGGGCGGTACACCATAGTTCAGCGTGGAACTGGCTACCTCCGGATACCGCTCCCGTGCAATCTCGTGCTCGCGGTTCGTGGTGTTGAGCAGATAGCCAAGATCGCGCTCGATGATTTCACGCATCCGCGTGCGGTTCACCGCATACACATCGGCGGATTCAACCTGCTGGCCAGGGGCATCGTCACGCAAGCGGTCGAATAGCGTCGGCATGAGCTGGTGCTCCGGGCGCAGTGGCGGACGGCGGCGAGCGAGTTGAGCGAGTTGAGCGAGTTGAGCGAGTTGAAATGGAGCGCGATCCCGGTTCACGGACTTTACCTCGACATACTTGAATTGTCGCGGATGATATCCACCGATCCGCACGGCTTGAATCATATAAATTCCAATCGTTGGATATAAATAAATATGGATGAATTGTGAATCGTTTGCATGGACAGCAAGATAACTATTTGTCCAGGTTTATGGTTTAAATGGAGATCGATAATTTGTAGCAAAAGATCCAATGACGCTTACAGGTGAGGCGCTGGCGTGGGAAAGAACGTCGAAATGATCGACATCAATGTTTTCGGGTTCGTTCATCAAGTACTGTGAAAAAACTCGCCAGCGCCCGGATGTCGACATCGCCCGCTCGTTTGCCATTGCCGAAGCGGCGTGAAGCGCGGCGTAAATTTTCCATTTGCCCGGAATCGTCACCTCTTTCTTCCGTCATGAATAGTTCGCAGAAGTTCATCGCCAGAAGCCGGCCTCCGCGCGTACAGATCGAATATGACGTCGAGATCTATGGTGCGGAAAAACGTATCGAATTGCCGTTTGTCATGGGCGTCATGTCCGACTTGTCCGGCATGCCGGCAGAGCCGCTTCCTCCCGTGGCGGAACGCAAGTTTCTTGAGGTGGATATCGACAACTTCGACGAACGCATGAAAGCGATGAAACCTCGCGTAGCCATGCCGGTTGCCAATACGCTGGCTGGTGAGGGACAGCTCATGGTGGATATGACGTTCGAGAGCATCGAGGATTTTTCTCCGGCAGCCGTGGCCGCGAAGGTCGATGCCTTGCGAAGGCTACTTGAAGCGCGAACGCAGTTGGCCAACCTGCAAACCTATATGGATGGCAAGTCTGGAGCGGAGTCGCTGATCAACCGGTTGTTGCAGGATCCGGCGCTCATGAGCGCGCTGGTCGGGTCGCCGAAGCCGTTGGCCGTGGCGGCGCCGGTCAACGAATCACCTGATGAAAGAGTCTGAAAGCATCGCCCTTCCGATGTGCATTCTTACGCGAGAACCCTATGTCCTTTGAACAACTGGAGCAGCCATCCGCTACCGCGACGATGGAAGGGGCTGATTTCGCCATTCTGCTCAGCCGGGAGTTCTCTCCAAAGACGACCCAGGCGCGCGAGGCCGTGGATCTCGCGGTCAGGACGCTGGCGGAACAGGCGCTGATGCATTCGACCACCCTGAGTGACGATGCATACCGAAGCATCGAAGCCATCATTGGTGCGATCGATCACAAGCTGTCCGAGCAGATCAACCTGATCCTGCACCATCCGGAGTTCCAGCGACTGGAAGCTGCCTGGCGCGGGCTGCATCACCTGGTGTCCAACACGGAGACCGACAAGAAGCTGCGCATTCGCGTCATGGACCTTTCCAAGGATGAATTGCGCCGTACATTGCGTCGGCACAAGGGCATCGGATGGGATCAGAGTCCAATGTTCAAGCGCATCTACGAGGAAGAGTACGGCCAACTGGGCGGCGAGCCCTATGGCTGCCTGGTGGCGGACTACCATTTCGACCACACACCGCCCGATGTGGAGTTGCTCGGCGCCATGGCCAAGGTCGCGGCAGCAGCGCATGCGCCTTTCATTGCGGGAGCCTCGCCGGCCGTACTGCAGATGGATTCCTGGCAAGAACTTGCCAACCCGCGTGATATCACGAAGATCTTCCAGAACGTCGAGTACGCACCGTGGAACAGCCTGCGCAATTCGGAGGACGCCCGCTACGTCGCGCTGGTGATGCCACGCTTTCTTGCACGACTTCCATACGGCATTCGCACCAATCCGGTCGACGCCTTCAACTTCGAAGAGGACACCGATGGTGCGGATCATCGCAACTACGTGTGGAGTAACGCGGCCTACGCAATGGCCGTCAATATCAACCGGTCATTCAAGGACCATGGCTGGTGTTCGATGATTCGCGGAGTCGAAAGCGGAGGCGTGGTGGAAAGCCTGCCGTGCCACACGTTCCCGACGGATGATGGTGGCGTCGACATGAAGTGTCCCACCGAGATAGCCATATCCGATCGCCGCGAGGCGGAGTTGTCCAGGAATGGCTTTATCCCGCTCATTCATCGGAAGAACACTGACCATGCGGCATTCATCGGTGCCCAGTCCTTGCAGAAGCCCGCGGAGTATGCGGACTCGACCGCCACGGCCAACGCCAGTCTCTCGGCACGCCTGCCCTACATGTTTGCCTGTTCGCGCTTTGCGCACTACCTGAAATGCATCGTCCGGGACAAGGTCGGATCGTTTCAGGGTCGCACGGACATGCAGCGCTGGTTGAATGAGTGGGTGATGAACTACGTGGATGGCGATCCCGTCAACTCGTCGCAGGCAACCAAGGCGCGTCGTCCGCTGTCTGCCGCGGAGGTGTACGTGGATGAAGTCGAAGGCAATCCCGGCTACTACAACGCGAGATTCTTTCTACGCCCTCATTTCCAGCTGGAAGGCCTCACGGTTTCGTTGAGACTGGTGGTACGGCTTCCGTCCGTCAAGGACGCCGGCTGAGTTGCTGCAACCATAAGTCTGCAGGTGGCCGGATCACGGACGGACCAGGACTAC
Organism: Cupriavidus sp.; assembly: GCF_057315035.1. NCBI lineage: Bacteria > Pseudomonadati > Pseudomonadota > Betaproteobacteria > Burkholderiales > Burkholderiaceae > Cupriavidus > Cupriavidus sp. The sequence continues at coordinate 86,887 of NZ_DBHKYV010000004.1, forward strand.
CTGTCAATTTTCAAACCGGGGCTAACTGAACTGAAGCAGGAAAGGAATTTCTGGAGCGGCCATGGACATTTTTCTGAAGCTCACCAATATCAAGGGCGAGTCGCGAGACGAGAAGCACAAGGACGAGATCTCGGTGCTGGGTTGGGGCTGGTCAATGAACCAGCCGACGAACATGCATATGGATGGTGGTGGGGGCGCGGGCAAAGCCTGGGTGGGGGACTTGACGTTTCAACACTATGTGGACCGTGCCTCACCGACCTTGATGCTGAAATGCCTGACGGGGGAGCACATCAAGGAAGGTGTGCTGGTGATACGCAAGGCGGGTGGTGCGGAGGCGCTCGAGTACCTGAAGATAAAAATGACGGATGTGATGGTTTCCAGCGTGAGTCCGTATGGTGAAGGTGCCGAGTCCATGGCAATGGAGACAGTGGCGCTCTCGTTCTCGGAAGTCGATGTCGAGTACACGGAGCAGACCGAGACAGGTGGCGCGGGTGCCAGGGTAGCGACTGGCTACAGCATGAAGACCAACAAGCCGAAGTAAGCGGGCATCCCGGGATCGACCTCATGAGCAATCCAATTCATGCTGGCGCCGCCACGTCACGCACCGTCAGCGTGAAGGGAGCCGGCCTTGCCGAACTGATGGGGGATACCGGATACAGTGTCGCGCGCATTCACGGCACCGATGCCTTCTGCGATCTCTTCGAGTACGAAGTCACGCTACGGACGCCCGATGCGCACAACCCCGTGCCCGGTCCCCTCGGCAATCTCGACAAGCAGGCGCTGGAAGGGCGCGAACTGACGATCGAGATCGAACTCGATGGCGGAAACGGTGTGCGCAAGCGCGAGATCACTGGTGTGGTGACACGCGTTTCCGGGCCAGTACTGGACGGGCGGCACTACACCTATGGCCTGGTATTGCGGCCGTGGCTCTGGCTTGCTACCTGTACCTCCGACTACAGGATCTTCCAGGACAAGAACGTCATCGAGGTTCTGGACGAACTGCTTGCGGACTACAACTTCCCGATGGACAAGCGGTTGAATCCAGCCGGCTATCCGCCCAGGGCATTTCAGGTTCAATACGGTGAAACCGACTTTGCCTTCTTCCAGCGCCTGACGCAGGAATGGGGCATTACATGGTACTTCGAGCACGCCAACGGCCATCATCGTCTGGTCCTGGCAGACGGCAACGGTGCATACAAGCGCTTTCCCAACAGCATGTACCAGTCCCTCGACTGGCGCGAGCCCAGTGATTCCCAGAGTTCCGGTGGGGAATCGCTTCACGCATTCAACATTGTCGATCAACTGGTGCCGGGAAGATGGCGGGGCAATGACCATGATTTCTCCAGGCCCGGGGCGGATCTGACCGTCCGCGCCGAAGCGCCGCGCGAAACCAGCCATCGCAACCACGAGATCCATGAATGGCCGGCCGGCCATGCGCAACCGGGAACGGACAACGATCCGTTGGGGGAAGGTGCATTGATTGCCCGGATTCGCATGGAAGAGCTGCGGCAGTATGGACGACGTGCGCAGGGCAGCGGCAATCTGCGTGGCATGGTGCCGGGCTGCACCTTTGCACTGACACGGCATCCCGATACCGCCGCCAATGCCGACTACGTGATATGTACGACAACGCTGAAGCTGGAAGCGGTGGCCGAAGTGTCCGGCCAGCCTGGTGGCTGGCATTGCGCCGTGAACTTCGAGGCTCAGCCGGTGGCGGAAACATACCGCCCAGCGCGTACCCAACGTGGGCCGCGCACAATGGGCCCGCAGACCGCCACGGTTGCGGGACCGGCCGGCCACGATGTGTGGACCGATCAGTTCGGCCGGGTGCGCATCCAGTTTCACTGGAACATGGCGGGCAAGCGCGACGAACATGGTTCGTGCTGGGTACGCGTTGCTTCGCCCTGGCATGGTGAGGAGTATGGGGCCGTTCATACGCCCCGCATCGGCCAGGAGGTGATCGTCGATTTCCTGCACGGTAATCCAGATCTGCCAATCATCGTTGGCTGTGTGCCAAACCGTTCGAACATGCCACCGTGGAGCTTGCCCGGGCAGCAGGCGCTGTCAGGCTTCCGCTCAAGGGAGATCGGCGGAGAGCGTCACAACCAGCTCGTCATGGACGATACGCAAGGCGAGATCCAGGCCCAGCTGTCGTGCGGACATCTGCTGTCACAGCTGAACCTCGGGCGGATTACCCGCATTCCCGATACCGGTGGAAGACAGGACCAGCGCGGCGAAGGCGCGGAGCTGCGCACCGATGGACACATGCTGCTGCGTTCCGGACGCGGCACGCTGCTGAGTTCCGAGGCGCGCAGCGACGCAGACGGTCACGCCGTGGACATGCGTGAAGCCATCGCGCGGCTCCAGCAAGCGCTTGAACTTGCCAACGCGCTTCAGGAAGTCTCGGTGAGTGCCCAGGCCCAGACTGATGAGCAGCGCAGCGTGGCCGAGTCGATCGCGCGGCAGAATGACGAGATACGAGGAAACGGGTCGGAACGGGGTGGCCTGATCGCCCCGCATGTCGTCTTGTCGAGTGCCGCGGGTATTGCGGCTAGCAGCGAGGAAAGCACGCATTTGCATAGCGGTCGCCATACTTCACTGACAACCGGTGGACATTTGTCATTCAATGTCGGCAGGCGCTGGGTGGCCAGCGTCACGGAGCTGGTTTCAATCTGTGCGCACAAGCTTGGCATGCGTCTGATCGCGAGCCGTGGTCCAGTGGAGATCCAGGCGCAGAACGATGCATTGAGCCTGCTGTCCAGGCTTGGCCTCAGCATCGTCAGCACCGAGGCCAGCATTCGCATTCAGGCGAACAAGGAACTGCTGATTGGTGCGGCGGGAAGTTTCACCCGCTACGACGCTTCGGGGATCACGCACCTCACCGACGGGACATACACCGCACACGCCAGCATGCATGCGTGGCCTGGCAAGAAGTCATTGAGCCTGCCGTTGCCGAAGACACTCCAGGACGCATGAGACCGTGGCTTTTTCGGATCTCGTTGCGCTGGCCGCTCAACGTCATGGACGGGTGAAGACCATGCCGCGCAAGCTGATCACGCTCGGCGATATCACCACGCATGGAGGTGCCGTGATTTCCGGGTCGGCGAAGCACCTTCTCAATGGCCGGCCAATTGCGCGAAAGGGAGATCGGGTGGCGTGCCCGATGCTGTATCCCGATGGACGGCCGCATGGCGTCAACACCATTGTCGAAGGCGACAGCGGCTTTCTGGTTGACGGCACGCCCGCCGCACTTGAAGGGCATCGGACCGAATGCGGATGCCAGCTGATCGGCAGCTTGCCGGCCATGGTGGGAGACTAAGCCGTGAAGGCATTGTCAATAGGTGCGGTGTGCGTGATGCGTGTACTAACGCTGTCCGGTTGTCACGCATTGTGGGTCTTGGCAGGTTGTGCGGGTACGCAGGCCGAACCGGAGCGCATGGCGCTGGAAATGACGATCGAGGCCAAGGGCGCGCTCAACCCCGACGGCAAGGGCCGCGCCGCGCCGGTGATGGTGCGCATCTACGAGTTAGGGACCGAGGCGCTCTTCGTCAGCGCGGACTACTTCCTGCTGGAGAAATCGGATAAAGCCGCGTTGGGGCAAGATCTTCTGGCGCGCGACGAGTTCATCTTGCGGCCAGGAGAAAAACGCGTGATGACGCGCAAGCTCCACGCGGAAAGTCGCGCGCTGGGAATTCTGGTCGGCTACCGCGATCTGGGCAAGGCCCGTTGGCGCGAAGTGTACCGGCTGCCGCCCGCGCCCGAGCGCGCGTGGTATCGCGCCGTGCTGCCCGCGCGCAAGATCAACCTGCATGTGCTGCTGGACCAGCAGGACATCACCGTTTCGAACCCCGATTGATGTCATGAGCTGGTACAACAAGGTTGTCTGGAGTGAAGGGCTGTTCCTGCGCCCGCAGCTATTTCAGCAGCAGGAACGCTACCTGGAGCACTACGCCCATAAACGTGCGGCGGCGCTGGGCCCTTTCTTCTGGGGCTTTCATCACTACACGATCGATACCGACGCGCTTGCGCTTGGCAAGCTGGTACTGTCCGCTGCCAATGGACTGTTCCAGGATGGCACGCCGTTCGATGTGCCAGGCCACACCACGCCACCAGCGCCGCTTGCCATCGGGCCCGCGCATCTGAACGAGGTGATTTGTCTTGCGGTGCCCATGCGGGCACCACATGCGGAGGAAACAAATTTCGAGGACGCCGATGCGTCGCTGGCCCGCTATCGTGTCTTCGAGGCCGAGCTGCCCGATGCCAACTCGATTGCGCAGGGACCCACGCTTGTGCAGTTGTCGAACCTGCGTATCCGGCTAGTCCCGGAGAGCGAGATGACTTCATCGTGGCTTGGCTTGCCACTGGCCCGGGTGATGGATATCCGTGCGGACGGCAGCGTGCGACTCGACCCTACACATATCCCGCCCGTCAACGTGCTCTGCGCAAGCCATCAGTTGCGCAACTGGCTCATCGAGATCCATGGCTTGCTACATCTGCGCGCGGATGCCGTGGCGCAGGCGCTGCTCCGCGGCGGCGGACGCGACGCGGATACCGCGGAGACTGCCGAGTACCTGATTCTTTTGCTGCTGAATCGGCATGAGCCGGCGCTCAAACACCTGAGCGACACCGGTTCCGCATCGCCGGAAACGTTGTACACCACATTCGCCACGCTGGCTGGCGAACTGTCGACCTTCTTGCGCACGGATACACGCCGTCCGACGACTTATCCTGCGTACCGCCATGGCGAACCGCACGCCTGTATCCGGCCGCTGGTCGATGATTTGCGCTATCTGCTCAACGTGGTACGCGAACGCGGTGCGCAGAGTATCGAACTGCGCGAGGAACGCCATGGTCTGCATATGGCGGTAATCGACCCGGTGGAGATTCTACGGTTCGCAAGATTCGTACTGGCGATTTCCGCTCAGATGCCGCCCGATACGCTGGTGCAACAGTTTTCCGCGCAGACCAAGCTGGGGTCCTCGCCAGGCATCGCCGATCTTATCCGCTCACATCTTCCCGGCCTGCCATTGCGAACGCTGCCTGTTCCACCGCGCCAGATTCCATTCCACGCGGGCCATGTCTACTTCGAGATCTCCCAGGCTCCGCCTTTGTGGGACCAGGTGCTGAAGTCTGGCGGCCTGGTTCTGCATGTCGCCGGCACCTTTCCCGGTCTGCGTATGGAGCTGTGGGGAGTGCGTGAGTGAACCCTGAAACCGGGATCGCGGCATCGCCGGAACATGCTGACCCGGCTCCCAGGTTTCCGGCGCGGAAGGCCGCGCTGCGTTGTGATCCGTGGCAATGGCGTTTGCCTGACACGCGCGAGCAGCAGATCCTGCGAGTATCCACGGCGCGTAATCCGCTGCTGGAAGCCGCTCGAACGCTCTTGCGCGCGCTGGCCGAGATGCCGGTGCAACTACCTGGCACCGCGCCGCCAGAGTGCAAGTGCGACGCTCAGCCGGATGCCGCGCAGGTGGCGAGCATTGCCTTGGCATTGCGCCATCTGTTGATCGACGAGGTCGAGCGCTTCCAGCAACTGTGTGACCGCGCCAATATTCGCCAGTCGCACGCTGCGGCAGCCAGCTACCTGCTTTGCACCGCACTGGACGAAGCTGCGCACGGAAGACCGTGGGGCCAGGATGGCTGGCCTCAGTACGGTTTGCTGGTCAGCCTGCACCAGGACACGGCCGGCGGCGCCAGGTGCTTTCAGTTGCTGGACCGCTTGCTGGCCAGCGCAGTCGAGCATCATGACCTGATCGAGGTGTTCTACCAGGTCCTGTCGTTGGGCTTTGCCGGCAAGTATGCCGGAGTGGCGGATGGCCATCGCGAGCTCGATGCCACCCTGCGCCGTCTGCTTGGATTGCTTGCCGGCCGGCACGGCGATATCCCGCGTGAACTGTCACCTCACTGGCGCGGTGAGGCAACGCGCAAGCCGGCCGTGTTTCGCACCATTCCAATATGGATGATGGCGGCAGTGCTGGGTTTTGTCGCGGCTGCGTTGTTTGGCTGGTTCAAGTATCAGCTGCTGGAAGCTACCGCCGACACGGAACAGCAGGTCCTGTCCATCGGCAACCTGAACCCTCCGGGGCGGCCCATGGCGCCAGGCTTGCGCGAATGGCTCGCGGCCGATATCGACGGTGGTGTTGTCAGTGTTCAGGACGACGAAGTCCGCAGCGTGATCACGTTCCGCGGCGACGACATGTTCGCAAGCGGCCGCAGCGATATTCGCAGCCATGTGCTGCCGCTGCTTGGGAGGGTGGCGGGCGGCCTCTCCAGAGTGCCGGGGCAGGTCACCGTGGTGGGTCACAGTGACAACATTCCCGTTCGCGGCGCCCGCTTTTCCTCTAACCAGACCTTATCTGAAGCGCGAGCATTAACCGTCGGCGAGTATCTCGCCAGCCACGGTGTCACCGCCGGACGACTGCAGGCCATGGGCAAGGGGGATACCGAGCCGCTTGCATCCAACCGCACCATGGCGGACCGGGCGCGAAACCGGCGCGTGGAGATCATCGTGACATATGGCGCGCGGACTGGCTCATGACAGACATTCCGGCACAAAAGAGGGAGGACGATGCGGCTGCCATGCAGATAGTGCGCGATGACGGTGCACAGATAACGCAGGCCGTGCTGGGCGCCTTGGACCGGTTGAAATGCATGCGCAAGAGCCGTGGCATTCGCGGTCTCCTGGACCGCATCAACTACCGATATGCGCTTCCCTGGTATCTGGTAATGGGGGCAACCGGAGCGGGCAAGACCACCGCGTTGTTCAATGCCGGTGTTGCGTTTCCGATCGCGGCACAGATGGCGGACGCCGCGCGCATGCCCGATGCCACAGCCAATGTGCATTGCTGGATGACTGACGACGCGGTACTGGTCGATACAGCGGGTCGCTACACGGAACAGGACACACTACGGGATTCGGAAGAAGAGCAGACCGCAACCGGCAGCCGGGCCGAGTGGAGCACGCTGCTGGCGCAGCTGCGCAAGCATCGGCCACGCGCACCTGTAAATGGCGCAATCCTCGCCATCAGTTGCACGGACCTTCTGGCGCTACCGCCAGAAGCGTTACGCGTCCAGGCTGCGTCGCTGCGCAAGCGGCTGCTGGAATTGCGTCAAGAGTTGGGCGTGCAGTTTCCAGTCTATGTGCTGGTCACCAAGCTCGACCGGATTGCCGGTTTTGTCGAGCACTTCCAGTTCCTCTCCAGTGAAGGCCGTGCACAGCCGTGGGGTTTCACGCTGCCGCTTGGCGAGCAGCGCTGCACGCGGGGATCGGTGCTGCCGGCCCTGGCGCAGCAGTGTCGCGCCGAAATGACATTGCTGTTCGCGCGGTTGCGCGATGGATGGCACGTTCGGCAGCATGAGATGTCTGACCCAATCGGACGCAAGCGGATGCAGGGATTTTGCGATGACCTGCAATGCATGGTGGTGCCGCTGCTCGATATGCTGGAGCAGGTCTTCCTCGATTCACGCTATGACAATACGGAATCGCAGCCGATGTTCCGTGGTGTCTATTTCACCAGTGCGATCCAGAGTGGACCATCGGTGATGGGCGATCCGCATACGGTGATGCAGATCCTGGCACGTACTGCGGCAAGCACCTCGCCACAAGGGGATATGGCCCACGGCGGCGATGACGAGAACCTGGCTGGCACAAGCAAGGCCGCAACGCATCGCGGCTATTTCATGCGCGACGTCTTTCGGCGAATCATTGTTCCTGAAGCGGGGCTGGTCAGGCCAAACCTGTATCGTGCCTTGCAATTCCGGCTGGTGCGGATCATTGCGCATTGCGCGTGCCTGGCACTGTTCGCGTGGGTTGCCTACGGGCTGCGTGTCAGCTTCGATCACAACCGCGCTTACCTCGATGATGTCACGCGGAAGTCGCGCGAAGTGGCGGAGTGCATCACGGCGTTCCATGCCGGGCAGCGGCCCGGCGCCGCGCCAGAGTTGCTTGCGATGGCGGAAAACCTGCCCAAAATACCCGGCAATGGGCTGCAAACGCGCGGGCTCGACTGGCGCTTCGGCCTGTATGTGGTGCCACGGATCGCAGACGCCACCGCCATCACGCATCGATCATTGCAGGACGGCATCCTTGTCCCCTACCTCGTGCAGCGCGTGGAAGCTGCCTTGTCGGCAGCAGTCGAGACGCGGGATAGGCGCCGGACCTACGATGCGTTGCGTGTCTACCTGATGCTGCATGATGCGAAGCGATTCGATGTGGCGGACGTACGCGACTGGATGCGTAATGACTGGGCCACCGGTAATGCCGCCGCGGATTTCGGCGGTCGAATCACAGCGTTTGATACATTCGACAGCCTGCTCGACGGTCGCCGCGTGTTGCGGTCGCTTTCCGCGCGCAACGACACATTGGTGCAGGCGTCGCGAGCGTTTCTGGATGGCAGTTCGTCGGTCGAGCGTCTCTATGACCGTGCCAGGGACGCAATGCTGGACGATGCACCTCCCGACTTCACGCTGGCGCGCGCAGTTGGGCCCCAGGCCGGTGCGGTATTGACTCGCGCCAGCGGCGCGTCGGTGGAGCAAGGGGTGCCAGGGCTGTTCACCCATGACGGCTATCACCGTCTTTTCAACAAGCGACTGGCCGAGTTTGTCGATCACGCGCAAGCCATGGATGCATGGGTGATGGGGCGAGCCCCCGTTGGCACCATCGACCAGAAAACCGGCGATGATCGGTTGCATCGTGAGGTCCGTGGCCTCTACCTGGCCGAGTACGTGCGCCACTGGGAGAGCTTTCTGGCCGATATTCGGGTCGTGAGTGGCGACAGTCTGGCGTTCGATCTCGAGGTCCTGCGCCAGCTGGCCGCAGCCGATTCGCCGCTGCTACGGCTGGGTCGCGCCGTGATGCACGAGACAACGCTGGGCCAGGGCGTCGATGCGCAGGACGCAGGCGGCCAGGAGCGGGAACTGGTCGACAAGCACTTTGCCGCATTGCGCGAGGTCGTTTTGGGGAGGGCCGAGGTCACTTCGGCGAATGCACCGGGTGTTCCAGGCTCGCCGAGGCTCGATGCGATGGCGAGCATGCTCAACGCCTACTACACCACGCTGGTGGTCGCCAACAACGTGCTGAATACACGCAACCTGCCGCCAGCCGCCGATGCAGGGAACCAGTTGCGCATGGAGGCCGCCCGGCTGCCGGCGCCATTCAAGGCAGTGCTTTCCGATCTGGTGGCCCAGGGTACGCGCGGCGTCAACCAGGGCATTGGCCAGGTTCTCGTGGCCAAGCTCGACGCCGCGGTCGGCGAACAGTGCCGCAGCGCAATCGATGGCAAGTACCCGTTCACGCCAACCTCGGCACAGGATGTGGATGCAGCCGATTTCTTGCGCATCTTCGCGGCCGGGGGCCTGCTCGATGAATTTTTCCAGCAGGTGCTGGCTCCGCATGTGGACACCACCATCTCCCCTTGGCGCTACCGCTTGACCGCCCCCGACGTACCACCCGTGACAGGACCCAGCCTGGTACCGTTCCAGCGCGCCCGCGCGATCCGCGAGGCGTTCTTCCGCGAACCGGCCGCGAAGCAGTTGGCCTTGACGTTGGAGTTGAAGGTGGCCGATGTCGATCCCGAGATTGTGTCGTTGCAGATCGATATCGACGGACAGGCCCAGCGCTACGTACATGGCCCCGTGGCGCCGTTGCGAATCGCATGGCCAGGGCCCGATGGTGGTCAGCGGGCGGAGCTCACCGCCTATCCCCGGGTCCGGCCCGAGACTTCGACGATCTCGGTCAACGGACCGTGGGCATTGATGAGATTGTTCGATCGGGCGCGCATTGCGTCCTCGGCAACGGCTGGCAGGTTGCAGGCAGAGTTCGATTTCGACGGGCGCAAGGCCAGCTTCGACGTCCACGTGGGCAGCCTGCCCAATCCATGGACCTCGGATCTGCTGCGAGGGTTTCGATGTCCGGATCGATTGGGCCGGGTTGATCCAGCGAACTGAAACACGCGTGCGAGCCCGTTCGCTGGCACAATCCACGAACGCCCCGATGACCAAGAGGTGTGGCCTCGCATCGGGCCATTCACTACGCTTTCGCAGGATCACGCCCCCATGCTCCACGCGCATTCCCGTTACCTCGCAGCTTGCACCGTTGCCACGTTGGCATTCACCGGCATCGCCCAGGCCCAGACCTTGCCCGTTCCGCAGGTGTCATCGAGCGTCGATGGCGCCTACGCAAGGTTGGAGGCTGCGCCGATGTACAAGAAGCTGATGGCCGACGTGCGTGCCGACGATGCTCGCGCGCTGGCCGAGCTCAAGACGCTGACCGAGATTCCGGCGCCACCATTCAAGGAAAAGGCGCGCGCCGAGTATTTTGTTTCCCGACTCAAGGCACTGGGCCTCGATGACGCCCACATTGATGCCGAAGGCAATGCGATCGGGATTCGCAAAGGTACCGGCAACGGACCAAAGCTGCTGGTTTCGGCCCATCTGGATACCGTATTTCCGGAGGGCACCGACGTTACCGTGAAAGCGCGCGACGGCAAGCTCTATGCCCCCGGGATTGGCGACGATACGCGCGGGCTGACGGTATTGCTCTCGTGGCTCAAGGTGCTCAACGAGAACCAGGTACGTACCGTGGGAGACCTGGTATTCGTCGGCAACGTGGGCGAGGAGGAACTGGGCAATCTGCGCGGCATGAAGGCCGTGTTCCGCGATCATCCGGACATCGATGGCATGGTCGGTATCGAGCCCGGTACGGGCGACCGCGTGTTGACGCAAGGTACCGGCAGCCACCGCTACGAGGTGGTGTTCAAAGGACCGGGGGGCCACAGCTTTGGCGCATTCGGACTGCCGAGCGCAATTCATGCGATGGGTCGCGCGGTCGGTAAGATCAGTGACGTGCGTACGCCCACCGATCCCAAGACCACGTTTACGGTCGGCACCGTCGGTGGTGGTACCTCGGTGAATGCGATTGCGGGCGATGCGCGCATGGCGATCGATATCCGTTCCAACGGCACCCCGTCGCTGCTGGAAACCGAGAAACACATCATGGACGCGATTGCCGCTGGCGTGGCGGAGGAGAATGCCCGCTGGACGCCGGCCAAGGGTCAGGAGATCACGTTCCAGACTCGCCAGATCGGCGACCGCCCTGCCGGCATCACGCCCACCGATTCGGTGATCGTGCAGTCGGCAGTGCGCGTGATCAAGGCCAACAGCAAGGCTGCGCCGTCACTGCGCGGTGGCAGCACCGACGCCAACGTGCCGATGGCATTGGGCATTCCGGCCATCATTATCGGCAGCGGCGGCAAATCGGGTGGATCGCATTCGCGTGACGAGTGGTTCGACCCCACGAACGCCTGGGAAGGCGCGCAATGGGGTCTGACCACGGTGCTGGGGCTGGTTGGCGTGGAAGGCGTTGGGCAGCCGCTGCTTGCGCGTCGGCCGGCCAAGGCCGCTGTCACGCGCTGAGCGGAAAGCTCCTGTCGAACGTGGCGGCCACGTCGAGCCGCTGTTTCAGCAGTCCCGACTTCAGATAGAAGTCGGCGGTCTGCTGTTGCACCGCGATCAACTCTGCATCGATGGGCTGCCACTGTGTACGGCGCCGCTCGAACTGCAACCTTGCGGCTTCGGGCGAGATGCCGATGATGCGCGCCAGCGCAGCCGAGAACTCGGGCGCGTGCTGATATGACCATACCTGTGCCCGCCCGACGCGCTGCAGGAAGTCGGCGAGCACCGCACGCTTGCTGGCCAGCGCCGTGTCGGTGGCGGCCAGGTAGCTCAGCCCTGACCACAAGCCGCGGCCACTTACCAGGACGCGTGCGTGGCCGCTGGTTTCGGCCATGGCCGTGTAGGGTTCCCAGGTGGCCCAGGCATCGACCGAGCCATTGGTCAGCGCCAGCTTTGCATCGGCTGGCGGCAAAAAACGGATGTCGGCATCTTCGGGCTTCAGTCCAGCCGATGCCAGCGCCTTGAGCGTGACGAAGTGACCAATCGAGCCGCGGTTGGTGCCAATGCGCTTGCCTTTCAGGTCGGCGGCCGTCTTGAGCGGGGAATCGGGGCGTACCAGCACTGCCGTGCCATAGGGGTCGGAGCGATTGGCACCAATCAGCTTGATGCGCGTGCCGGCCGCCAGCGCAAAGATGGCAGGGGCATCGCCAATCGGGCCGCTATCCACCGCCCCGGCGTTGAGCGCCTCGGCCAGCGGCGCGGCCGCCGGGAACTCGGTCCACTGGATATCGTAGGCGAGGCCCTTGAGCGCATCGGCCGATTCGAGCAGCGCGCGCAGGCCGCCTTTCTGGTCGCCCGCCTTCAGGACCTGGCGTGATTGCGCATGGACGGGAGAAAGCATGGCGAGCGCGGTGCCGGTGCTGGCGACACGCAGGAAGCGGCGACGGGAGATGGTCATGCGAGGGAACTTTCCGGATCGGTCAAGCCCCGACCGTACGTGGCTCCGGCGCGAAGGCCAACGAATGTTTTCGCAATTCCTTATACCTGTCGCTGTTGCATCGGCGCGGCCCTTGCGCTTCAATGGGCGCGTTGCCAACCTGCCCGAGATCACCGATGGACCAGACTCCCGTTACACCGCCCCGTCCCGCACTGCGCGTGCTTACCCCGCTGGAGGGACGCGTCGTGGCGGTCCTGCTGGAAAAGCAGTACACCGTGCCCGATACCTACCCGCTGTCGCTCAATGCACTCGCATCCGGATGCAACCAGAAGACCGCACGTCTGCCGGTAATGAGCGTGAGCGAGGACGAGATCCTGACCGCCATCGACGGCCTGAAAACGCTGAGCCTGGTGTTCGAAGGCAGCAGCAGCCGCGTGCCGCGCTTCGAGCAGAACCTGGGCAAGGTCCTCGGGGTGCCAAGCCAGTCGGCGGCGTTGTTGTCGACATTGCTGCTGCGTGGACCGCAGACCGCTGCCGAACTGCGGCTGAATACGGCACGGCTGCATGCGTTCGCCGACATCTCCTCGGTGGAAGGCTTCCTTGATGAACTGGCCGAGCGGACTCCAGCCCTGGTCGTGAAGCTGCCACGCTCGCCCGGCGAGCGCGAGCACAGGTGGATGCATCTGCTGTGCGGCGAGGTCAGCGTTGCCGAATTTGCGGGTTCAACACGCAGCGCCACCGACGCGGCCGCCTCGCCGTCGGAGTTCGAAGCGTTGCGCATCAGCCATCGCGCGCTGGAAGACAAGGTGGCGCGACTGCAAGCGCTGGTGGAGGAGATGGCCGGGCAGTTAGGCATAGAAATCGAGCCCGGGCGGCTTGAGTGAGTGGTTGTTTGAGAGAGTTCTGAAAGTAGGCTGCCGAGTGTGCGCATCGGCTCCAAAGTGCAGGACGCGATGCTAATCTGGCCCGCATCTGAACATTGATGGAGGCCGCAATGGAAGTGCGAAACCTTGGATCCGCCAGGATGCGCGTCCCGGAATCCGGCGTCGTGGCGGACGACTTCGAGCACTCTGGCCTGCCACTCAATGAGCGCATCGATCCGGCGCTCCTGCTGCTTGTCGCGAGCGCTCGGGAAACGCTCAAGGCTCGACAGAAAAAGCATCGGACAGATGAGGCCTTTGCCAAGATCCGGCAATGGAAGAGCGAGGGTGTCTACCCGTTTGTCGGGGCCTCCGAAGATGCTATCGAGGAGGCCCGTCGTGAGATGTTCGACATCTGTGCGCTCAGCATCCACGAACACGTCGATGTATTCAGGACCGGCACCCGGCAAGACCGGCGCTTCACGCTGCAAATGCTCAAGGCAACACTGGAGGACAGCCCGGCGACTTTGCGGCGCATTCTGACCGAGGTGCTCAATCTTCCTGAGGAGCGGGCAAATGGGCTTACCAATCTTTTCCAGCTGACTTCGCTTTCGTCAATCATCGAAGCCAGCAAGATGGTAACGGATCGACTCCAGTTTCTCTCTGGCCTGCAGGCGCTGCTATTCGAATCCGGTAGCAAACACAGCTTCAGGGAGCGTGACCAGTTACATCGGATGCTTGCCAACGAGACCTGGATTTTCGGTGAAGAGTTCCAGTTGACCAGTAGCGACGAGAACCTGACCACCGTGTTGCACAAGCATATCGGCAAGCTCGACGGTGGCCATGCGAGCCTTCGGAACGCCGTTCTCAGGGACAACGGACGCGAGGGCGTCGTGGACCTCGTGCTGGGGCGGGAATTGCCAGCGTACGCAAACCTGCGCCGCGAGTTCCTTGTGGTGGAGTTGAAGCGGCCGTCCAGAAAGATTGATCTCGCGGCCAAGGCGCAGCTCGAAAGCTATGCGATGGCGGTTGCCTCGGACGAACGCTTCGATACAGCCAGCACGCATTGGACTTTTTTGGCTGTGTCGAATGACATCACACCCGAAGCTTCCCGCATGCTCGGCTATTCGAACGGGACCTTCGGATGTACGCACCAGGATCGCACCCTGCGGATTGGTCTGTCGACATGGGGAGGCATTCTTAATGCTGCGCGCGTGCGCATGGAAGCGTTCAGGAGCAAGCTCAATTGCACGATCACACGCGATGATGGCATGGCTTGGCTCAGGCAGCGCTACGACGAATACCTGCCGGATTCAGTTCGGTCTACAGTTCCCTGAGTCAAGTTATTGGCAACTTATAGTTGTGAGAAAGGCAAACAAGATCACCATTGTTTGCCAACCAATGCCTACCTACCATGGGTCTCAACGGCGCCGCTGCCAGACCAGACAAAGGCAAACGGACCCGGAATGCAATTCCTACCCGTCAGATCCATGGAGTCAGTCATGTCCCAATCCTCGCAATCGATTCAAACTCAACCCCAGGCCAAGGTCTGGTTTGTCACCGGCGCCTCGCGTGGCTTCGGTACGCTGATCGTCCGCGCCGCATTGCAACGCGGCGACAATGTGATTGCTACCGCACGCAATCCGCAGCAAGTCATTGATGTATTTGGTGAGCAGCCAAACCTGCTGGCTGTAAAGGTCGATGTCACACGGGAAGAAGATGCCGTAGAAGCGGTACGCCAAGGCGTCGAGCGCTTCGGTCGCATCGACGTGCTCGTCAACAATGCCGGTTACGGCGTGCTGGGTGCCGTCGAGGAAACGAGCGTAGCCGAAGCGAAGGCTAACTTCGACACCAATGTCTTTGGCCTGCTGGCCGTGTCGCGTGCGGTCCTGCCGCAGATGCGCAAGCAACGCAGCGGCCATGTCGTCAATATCTCTTCGCTCGGCGGTTACTCCGCGTATCACGGCTGGGGCGTCTACGGGGCTTCGAAGTTCGCGGTGGAAGGCCTGACCGAAGCGATGTCGCAAGAGCTTGCGCCGCTGGGCATCAAGGTGACGGTCGTGGAGCCGGGCTTCTTCCGTACGGACTTCCTCAACGACAACTCGCTGGTCTCGACCAAGGCCATCATTGATGACTATGCCGAGACGGTCGGCAAGATGCGCGTCTTTGCCGAGGGTGCCAACCACGCTCAGCCGGGCGATCCGCGCAAGCTGGTCGTGGCTGTGCTGGGCCTGGTCGATAGCGACAATCCGCCGCTGCGCCTGCCGCTGGGCTCGGACGCCGTGGCCCGGATCGAACAGAAGCACAAGGCCGTGGAGGCGGAGTTGACCGCGTGGCGTGAAGTAGCGATGTCGACCGACCACGACGACGTGGTGCGGTAAATGATGGTGGTCTCCCCTCTCCCGCCTGGCGGGAGAGGGGAGCCAAACACAATTTGACGATCTGGCTATAAAGATCGCGACCCCCGGGGCCGTTATTTCCGCTGCCCCCCTCATTCCTGAAACAGGCACCTGTTTCCCCGCCTTTTCCTCCCAATGCTTTCCAATCCGGGATTTGATAATCCTCGGTGACGAAGTGCCGTCCGTGCGCTTCGCATTGGAGCGTCCATGTCCGAGGAAAGCGATCTCGAGAAAACCGAACCCGCCTCACCCCGGCGCCTTGAAAAGGCGCGCGAGGAGGGGCAGGTGGTGCGTTCGCGCGAGCTCGGCACGTTCGTGATGCTGATGACGGGCGTGCTTGGCCTATGGATCATGGGCGGCACGCTGGGTCGCAAGCTCAATGCGGTCATGCATGCGAGCCTGGCATTTGAACCGGCCACGGCCTTCGATACGAACCGGATGTTGTCGCAGTTCGCCATGGCGGTCTGGGACAGCCTGCTGGCCTTCATGCCGCTACTGCTGATGTTTGGCGTCGCGGCGCTGGTGGCGCCGCTGGCGCTGGGCGGATGGATTTTCTCTACCAAGTCGTTCTCGCCCGATTTCACCCGCTTGTCGCCACTGGCAGGCCTTGGGCGGATGTTCTCGTCGCATGCGCTGGTGGAACTGGTCAAGGCCATCGCCAAGTCATTGCTGGTGGGTGGCGTGGGTGCCTGGATGGTCTGGCGCGAACTGCCGGAAGCCATCGCGCTGATGAACGCGCCGGTCCAGGAAGCACTGCAGCACATGATGGACATGGTGCTCTATGTGTGCGGCATGGTGGCCGGATCGTTGCTGCTGGTAGCGGCACTGGACGTTCCCTGGCAGTTGTGGACGTTCTACAAGAAGCTGCGCATGACCAAGGAAGAGGTCAAGCAGGAAATGAAGGAAAGCGATGGCGACCCGCACATCAAGGCCAAGATCCGCCAGCAGCAGCGGGCCATGGCGCGTCGCCGCATGATGGCCGAAGTGCCCAAGGCGGACGTGGTGGTGACCAACCCCACCCACTTCGCCGTGGCACTGCGCTACGACGAAAGCGCGCGCTGGAATGCGCCGCGCGTGGTGGCCAAGGGTAGCGACGAGGTGGCCGCACGCATTCGCGAGCTGGCCGCCGAGCATCGCGTGCCGGTGTTGTCGGCGCCGCCGCTGGCGCGCGCGCTGCACCGTCACGTGGAACTGGGACACGAGATCCCGGCGGGCCTGTATACCGCCGTGGCCGAAATCCTGGCCTGGGTGTTTCAACTGAAGAACTGGCATTACAGCTACGGCCCGCAGCCTGATGCGCCGTCGGAGCTGCTGGTGCCGGATGAACTTGCCGTACCGGAAAGCCGCGCATGAACGCACTGACCAATCTTTTCAACATGCCCGCACTGCGGGGTGGCGCCCAGATGAAGGCGCTGGCCGGCCCGCTGCTGATCGTCATGATCCTCGGCATGATGATCCTGCCGTTGCCGGCGTTCATCCTGGACCTGCTGTTCACCTTCAATATCGCACTGTCGATCATGGTGCTGCTGGTCGGCATGTACACGCAGCGTCCGCTGGACTTTGCCGCGTTTCCGGCCGTGCTGCTGTTCTCCACGCTGCTGCGCCTGTCCCTGAACGTGGCTTCCACGCGCGTGGTGCTGCTCGAAGGCCATACCGGCCCAGACGCCGCAGGCAAGGTGATCGAGGCCTTCGGTCACTTCCTGGTGGGCGGCAACTTTGCCGTCGGTATCGTGGTGTTCGCGATCCTGGTGGTGATCAACTTCATGGTCATCACCAAGGGTGCCGGCCGTATCGCCGAAGTTGGCGCGCGCTTCATGCTCGATGCCATGCCAGGCAAGCAGATGGCAATCGATGCCGATCTGAACGCCGGGCTGATCAATGAAGACGGTGCCCGCAAGCGCCGCGCCGAAGTGTCGCAGGAGTCGGATTTCTACGGTGCCATGGACGGTGCGTCGAAGTTCGTGCGCGGTGACGCGATTGCCGGCCTGCTGATCATGTTCATCAACGTGGCGGCCGGCATGGTGGTCGGCATGGTGCAGCACGACCTGGACTTCGGTACGGCCGTGCACAACTACACGCTGCTGACCATCGGCGATGGCCTCGTGGCACAGATTCCAGCACTGGTGATCTCCACGGCGGCCGGTGTGATCGTGTCGCGCGTGTCGAACGAGCAGGACGTTGGCCAGCAGCTGACCGGCCAGCTGTTCTCGAATCCGCGCGTGATGTTCATTACCGCCGCCATCATCGGCACGATGGGCCTGATCCCGGGCATGCCGCATTTCGCGTTCCTGCTGCTGGCCGGCGGCCTAGGCTGGTTTGGCCGCTACCTGTTGCAGCGCGAGGCGAAGGCCACCGAGACCAAGACCAAGGAAGAGCGCGCCCCCGCCGTGCCGGCCGAATCGGCGGAAGCCACCTGGGAAGACGTCACGATGGTGGACCCGCTCGGCATGGAAGTGGGTTACCGCCTGATCACGCTCGTGGATCGCGCGCAGAACGGCGAACTGCTGGGCCGCATCAAGAGCATCCGCAAGAAGATTGCCCAGGATATCGGCTTCCTGGTGCCGGTAGTCCATATTCGCGACAACCTCGAGCTGAAGCCCACCGCCTATCGGATCACGCTCAAGGGCGTGGAAGTTGGCAGTGGCGAAGCCAACCCGGGCCAATGGATGGCCATCAACCCGGGACAGGTTACCGGCACGCTGCCTGGTGCGGTCACGCGCGATCCCGCCTTTGGCCTGCCGGCGGTGTGGATCGATGCCAGCCTCAAGGAACAGGCCCAGGCCTACGGCTACACGGTGGTGGATGCCAGCACCGTGGTGGCCACCCACCTGAACCATGTGATCCAGATGCACGCGTCCGAACTGCTGGGTCGCCAGGAAGTGCAGGCGCTGCTGGACCGCATTGCCAAGGAAGCACCGAAGCTGACCGAGGACCTGGTGCCGAAGACCATCTCGCTGACGGGTTTGCAGAAGGTACTGCAGAACCTGCTCGACGAAGGCGTGGCGATCCGCGACATGCGCACGATCCTCGATGTGGTGGCCGAGAATGCGCCCAAGATCAACGACCCTGCCGAACTGACCACGCTGGTCCGCGTGGCACTGGGCCGCGCCATCACCCAGCAACTGTTCCCGAACAATGCCGACATGCAGGTCATCGGCCTCGATGCCGGACTGGAACGGGTGCTGACACAGGCCATGACTAATGGTGGCGGCATCGAGCCGGGCCTGGCCGATGCGCTGCTGCAGCAGGCGCAGAACGCGGTGATGCGCCAGGAACAACTGGGTCTGGATCCGGTGCTGCTGGTGCCGGCGCCAATGCGGCCGCTGATGGCGCGCTTCCTGCGCCGCACGTTGCCCCAGCTGAAAGTGCTGTCGCATGCCGAAGTACCGGACAACCGCAATATCCGCATTACCGCCATGATCGGCGGCGCAGCGTGAGGACTGAACAATGAGCGTGGCAAAGTTTGTGGCGGCCAATGGCCGCGAAGCGATGCGCAAGGTGCGTGAGGCCATGGGCCCCGACGCCGTGGTGCTCTCGAACCGCTCCATCGACGGCGGCGTGGAAATCGTGGCGATGCGCGATACCGATCTTGGCGCCGTGAGTGCCGGCGCGCAGATGTACGAACCACCGGCCGCGGCACTGCCTTCGCCGCTGCCGATGCTGCAGGCGCTGCACGACATGCAGGCACCTGCCGCAGACGCGTTCCCGCCGATGACGGCCATGGCTACTGCCAGTGCCCTCACCGCAACGGCTCCTGTTGCCGCTGCGCAGGACGACGCCGCATTGGGCGATCTGCGCGGTGAGCTGGCTTCGATGCGTTCGATGCTCGAGCGCCAGTTCGCCGGCCTGTCGAGCGGCGCGTCCGGTGTGGCCGTTGGCGACCCGCTGCGTGAATCGCTGTTCGAATGGCTGGTCAACGCAGGTTTCTCGGGGCAGTTGTCGCGCACGCTGCTGTCGCGCCTGCCGGTGGGCACCGATCGCCCGGCTGCCATGGCCTGGATCCGGCAGGAACTTGCCAAGAAGGTACCGGTGCTGTCCGACGAGGATGCCCTGTTCGCCCAAGGCGGCGTGCTGGCACTGATTGGACCGACCGGTGTCGGCAAGACCACCACTACCGCCAAGCTGGCCGCACGCTTTGTACTGCGCCATGGTCCGCAAAGCCTGGCGCTGCTGACCACCGACCGCTTCCGGATCGGTGCGCACGAACAACTGCGCATCTACGGCGACATTCTTGGCGTGCCGGTGCATGCGGTGAAGGATGCCGCCGACCTGCGTTTCGCGCTGTCGGCCATGAAGGACAAGCACCTCGTCATTATCGACACGGTGGGCATGAGCCAGCGTGACCGCAGTCTCTCCGACCAGATCGCCATGCTGGCCGGTGTGCAGACACCGATGCAGCGGGTGCTGCTGCTCAATGGCGCGGCCCACGGCGATACGCTCAACGAAGTCGTGCACGCCTATCGCAACGATGCAGCCGGTGCCGCAGGTGGTATCGACGGCTGCATCATCAGCAAGCTCGATGAAGCCACGCACCTGGGCTCGGTGCTCGACGTGGTGATCCGCCACCGTCTGCCGGTGTTCTACGCCTCGACCGGCCAGCGCGTGCCCGAACATCTGGAACTGGCCCAGGCTGGCGCACTGGTGGAACGTGCGTTCCTGACGCCGCGGCGCGGTTCGCTGTTCAATGACGCCGATGTGGCCCGCCGTCAGGCCGGTGCCGTGGAAGCCGTGGCCTCACGCCAGGCAGAGCGCAGCGGCGCTGACGACATGCTGCGTTCGCTGACCGACAGCGCCAATGCCGTTGGCGTCTGCGTGCAGGAACTGAACGACGCCCGCTACGGATTCGACCTGGCGCGCCAGCTGTGGCAACAGCGCGCGGCCGGTGTGTCCGCGCTGCGTCCGATGGCGCAGCAGGTGCGCCTGACCATGTGCCGGGAAGCTAGCCGTGCTTGCGATCGCTTTGTGCTGGCCGTCACGCAGAACGTGGCGCAGCCGGTGCAAGGCCGTCGCGCGCCGCAGATGATGCAGCACACGCTCTGGCTGGCCGACCGCGACGGCATGCCGCTGGCCAGCACCGTGGTGCCAGCGGGCCGTGCGCGCCAGTCGATGACCGAAGCCGAGGCCGATGCGGAGGCAGCCACGGTGCGCGCCACGCTGGCGGCGGCGCGGACCGTGGTGAACCTGAACACGTCGCTGCCGACCTCGGCCACGCTGGCACGCTGGCAGCAACTGGGTGAACGCTGGGTTGCCGGTACGCGCAAGACCACGCGTGCGATTGCCGATGGCCTGGCCAACAAGCTCGATACGATCGCCGACACGCTGACGTTCCATGCGATTGGCGACGTTAGCTGCCGCGACCGCGATGCCGTGCACTGGCTTGCGCACTGCCTCGTGCGTATTCCGGACAGCCAGGTCCGTACCGCGGCACGCGCGCGCGCCAACAACGGTGCCGAATCCGGCATCGAAGCATGCCTGGTGGTATCGCGCATGGTGGATCAGGAATCCGGCGACACGCTGTCGGTGGAATACGTGCTGTGCGACCCTGCACTGGCCAACGACGCCGCACAGGTTGCGCGCTGGTCGCAGTGGACGCTCTCCGCGGAGGAGCAGTTCCGCACGCTGCGCCACGCCATGGAACACTTTGCGCAGGAAGGCGATGAAGACCAGGCGCTGTGCGCCAATATGGTGTCGCTGCAGCTGGGTCTGACCGCACTGCGTCTGCAACATCTGCCAACGGCGACAGCGCCGGCCTTCCTGTCCCGTCTGGCCGGGCGCGCATCGGCGCGTGTCGATGCGCCGGTAGCGGGAACGGTATTGAACGAGGGCATGGGTCGCCTGCTCGCGCTGCTGGACGTGCTGGAAAACTATCCGGGCCGCAGCGTGACGCCGACTCTGGCGGCCGGCGACGCACCGGAACCGGCCACGGCTGCGCTGCAGGCGATGGCTGCCATGGACGCCATGCCGCAGCTCGCGGCCGCCGGGGAGTAGATCGTGAACCTGATGGGCTCCGATCAGGCTGAAAGCCTGCGCCGCTTGCTGGCACCGCGCGTGACACGGCGGATTGCCGTGGTGGGCGCGGACTCCGGCGCCGGTACGACCACGGTTGCACTGGGTTTGGCCAATGCGCTGTCGATGCAGGGTGAACGCGTGCTGCTGGTCGATGAAGACCAGCATGGCGCCCGTGCCATGCGGCTCGCCGGCGCTACGCCGACTGCCACGCTGGCCGATGTGCTGGGTGGCCGCGTGCCATTCGGCGCGGCGCTCGGCACGCGTCCGGCCAGCGGCATTGCCGTGCTGCCGGCAGGACAAGCGCCTGCCGGTGCCATGCCCGACGAGCGTGCGCTGACCACGCTGCTGCCAGACATGCGCTCGGTGCTGATCGACGCGCGCCGTGACAAGAGCGGCGCGCTGTCGCCGCTCGCGGGCACCGCACACAATTTTGTGATCGTCATGCGCCCAGAGGCCACGTCGATCACCGCAGCCTATGCCTGTATCAAGCGGCTGCACCACGAATACGCATGCCGTCAGTTCCAGCTGGTCGTCAACATGGCGGTCGCGGAGGGCACGGTAACGGCGCTCGCGCGCAACCTGGCCCGCACCGCGAGCCAGTACCTGGGCGTGGAGGCTGGACTGGCAGGTTACCTGCCGATGGATCCGCTGGTGGCGCGTGCGCTCCAGCTGGGGCGCTGCGTGGTGGAGGCGTATCCCGCCGCCGCCGCCACCGGTGCCTTGCGGCATATCGCGAGCCGTATTGGCGCGTGGCCGTTGCGACACGAAGCATCGCCCCTGGGAGCGGCTTCGGCCGTTCCCGCATGACGTAAAGAACAAGAAGTCTCGACAAGACCGGAAACTCAGCCAGCCAGTTGCCGATTTCAGCCTCTCCGGCGCTGGCCCAAACAGATAGCATTCACCGAGAATTCCACCATGTACACGATTCAGGGAAAGCTCGAGCAGGCGGACGTGGTCAAGTCACACGCATCGCTGGTGCGGCGCATCGCGCTGCAACTGGCGGCCAAGTTGCCCGCCAGCGTACAGATCGATGACCTGATCCAGGCCGGCATGATCGGTCTGCTCGACGCCGCCAAGCGCTATGAAGACAATCACGGCGCCCGGTTCGAGACTTACGCAAGCCAGCGCATTCGTGGCGCGATGCTCGACGAGGTGCGCGCCAACGACTGGCAGTCGCGCAGCCTGCGCCAGTTCACGCGCAAGATCGAGCGTACCCAACGCCAGCTGGAACAGAAGCTTGGCCGCACGCCGATCGATTCGGAAGTGGCCAAGGAACTGGACATGGCGCTCGACGAATACCAGGAGCTGCTCAACGAGGTCTATGGGTGCCAGCTGTTGCACTATGAAGACTTCGAGCGCTCTGGCGAAGAGGATTTTCTCGATCGCCACCTGGGCGTGACCGACGACGGCAATCCGTTGACGGTGCTGATGGAATCGGGCATGCGCGACGCGCTGATCCGCGCCATCGACAAGCTGCCCGAGCGCGAGAAACTGGTGCTGTCGCTGTGCTACGACCAGGAACTGAACCTGCGCGAAATCGGCGCGGTACTCGAGGTCACGGAATCACGCGTTTGCCAGATCCGCAGCCAGGCCATTACGCGACTGCGTAACCAGCTGCGCGGAATGCTGTAATGCGGCGCGCCCTGGTCGTTGCCATGTGCTGCGCGATGGGACCCGCCTGGACCGGCGCGCAGACACCCGCGCCGGTGTTCACGCGAGCGACCTACGAGCTCACGGGTTCGCGTTATGCATGGACGGCATCGGCCGCGGCACCGCAGATCGCCAATCGTGGCCAGCGCACGCTATCGTTGCCGGTCATGCCGCTGGCGACGATGCCCCAGGCCATGGGCAGGATCACTTCGGTGCGCTGGCGCTACAGCTTTACGCGCACCCCGCCAATCGACCTGCAGGCGTATCTGTGCAATGCGGATCGCTGCGTGCTGTTGTCGGGTGCCGAGGGCAAGACCGACGCATTCGTCGGCGACGACGCGACCAAGGGCTTTGTGTTCGCCTACCGGCTGCCAGGCCAGGGCGGTATGACCCCACTGCTGCAAGGCCGCAGCAACGAAGTCACTGTCAGCTACCGCTGAACCGGCTCAACCCACTGAGCCGGGCTACCGGTAATGCCAGCGGCCCGCGCCGGTGGCACGCTTCCTGCGCCGCTTCCGCCAAGCAACGTGCGGCAAGCGCGACATTCTCCTCACAGCCAGATTTCTGTTGGCCCGACGCCGGCCTTGTGCGGCATCGCCATGTAATTCCTGCGTGCAAGTCTCGCCACGTTGCCATCCCTCTGACCTTCAGAAAGGATCCAACGACATGGAAGCCAAAGCCTCAAGCGACCTCAAGCTTTCGCGGCGGGAATTCGTCATGGTGAGTGCGGCGTCGGTCACGGCGGCAGCCGCGCCAGCCGGTGCCGCCGCGCCATCTGCCGTTCACCCACCGTCCCAATCTCCGGCCGCGCTCAAGCCGGTGGCGTCGAAGGTGGCATTTATCGTCAATGGCCAGCCGCGCGCGCTGGAGCTCGATACGCGCACCACGCTGCTCGATGCGCTGCGCGAACACCTGCAACTGACCGGTACCAAGAAGGGCTGCGATCACGGGCAGTGTGGTGCCTGCACGGTGATCGTCGACGGCCGCCGTATCAATTCGTGCCTGACGCTGGCGGTCATGCACGAAGGCGCGAAGATCACCACGGTCGAAGGCCTTGGTACGCCCAACCGCATGCACCCGATGCAGGTGGCATTCGTCAGGCATGACGGCTACCAGTGCGGCTATTGCACGCCGGGCCAGATCTGCTCGGCCGTGGCCATGCTCGATGAAATCCGCGCTGGCATTCCAAGTCACGTGAGCCCTGACCTCAATGCGCGTCCGCACCTGTCTCCGGGTGAGATCCGGGAACGGATGAGCGGCAATATCTGTCGCTGCGGCGCCTACTCGAACATCCTTGACGCGATCAGCGAGGTTGCCGGGAGCCAGACATGAACCCATTCACCTATGAGCGGGCAGCGTCGCCCGCCGAGGCAGCCGCGGCCACCTTGCAAACGCCCGGCGCCCGCTTCATCGCGGGCGGTACGAACCTGCTCGATCTGATGAAGCTCGGTATCGAGGCGCCCACCCACCTGGTCGATGTAAACGGGCTCGCGCTCGATCAGATCGAAGCGGCGCCGCAAGGCGGCCTGCGCATTGGCGCCCTGGTGCGCAATACAGACCTGGCAGCGGATCCGCGCGTGCGGCGCGACTATGGCGTGCTGTCGCGCGCGTTGCTGGCCGGTGCGTCCGGTCAGCTGCGCAACCGCGCCACCACGGCGGGTAACCTGCTGCAGCGTACACGTTGTCCCTATTTCTATGACACCGACCAGCCATGCAACAAGCGCGTGCCGGGCAGCGGTTGTGCGGCGATCGGTGGCGTGACGCGACAGCTGGCCGTGATTGGCGGCAGCAATGCTTGCATCGCCACGCATCCGAGCGATATGGCCGTGGCCATGCGTGTGCTCGATGCCAGTGTGGAGACCGTGCGTCCGAATGGGGCCCGCCGTGTGATCCCGATCGCGGATTTCCATCGGCTACCCGGCAATACACCTCACATCGACACGGTGCTGGAGCGCGGGGAACTGATTACGGCGGTCACCCTGCCGGCTCCCATTGGTGGCGTGCAGATCTATCGCAAGGTACGGGACCGGGCATCGTATGCGTTTGCACTGGTTTCAGTAGCGGCCATCATCCAGCGCGACGGCACCGGGCGCGTGGCGCTGGGTGGCGTGGCACCCAGGCCATGGCGTGTTGAGGCGGCCGAAGGCGAGATGCCGCATGGTCCCACCGCGATGACGCAGCGGCTGCTGGACGGCGCCACGCCCACGCAGGACAACGCTTTCAAGATCCAGCTCGTGCGGCGTACGCTGGCTGCGGCAATGCTTCAGGCAAAGGGGTGAAGCCATGAAATTCGACACACCCGCCACCACCAATCCGATCGACCAGGGACGCGTGATTGGCCAGGCAGTGGACCGTATCGACGGTGCCCGAAAAACGACCGGCACCGCACCGTACGCCTACGAACGCCATGATGTGGCACCGAACCAGGCCTATGGCTATGTGGTGGGCGCCGGTATTGCCAAGGGTCGTATCCAGGCGATGCATCTCGACGAAGCGCGCCGTGCGCCAGGCGTGCTGGCAATCGTCACTGCAGCCAATGCGGGAAAGCTTGGCAAGGGGCAGCGCAATACAGCCAAGCTGCTGGGCGGCCCCGAAATCCAGCACTACCATCAGGCGGTTGCGCTGGTGGTGGCGGAAACGTTTGAGCAGGCGCGTGCCGCGGCGTTGCAGATTCGCGTGGACTACGTTCAGGAGAAGGGTCGCTTCGACCTCGAAGATGCATGCTGCTGGGCCGAAAAACCCAAGAAGGATTCGAAACCCGATACCGAAGTCGGTAACTTCGCAGGCGCGTTTGCCGCTGCGCCGGTTCAGCTCGATGCGCGCTACACCACTCCTGACCAGTCTCACGCGATGATGGAGCCGCATGCGTCGATTGCGGCGTGGGACGGCGACAAGCTTACCGTGTGGACCGCGAACCAGATGATTGCGTGGGGTCGCGACGACCTGGCCCGTACGCTCGGACTGCCCAAGGAGAAAGTGCGGATCGTCTCGCCATTTATTGGCGGCGGCTTTGGCGGCAAGCTGTTTATTCGTGCCGAAGCGCTATTGGCCGCGCTTGGCGCCCGAGCTGCGAAGCGTCCGGTCAAGGTGGCACTGACCCGTCCGCTGATGATCAACAACACGACGCATCGGCCTGCCACGATCCAGCGTATCCGCATCGGCGCCACGCAAGACGGCAAAATCACCGCGATCGGTCACGAGAGCTGGTCTGGTGACCTCGAAGGCGGTCAGCCCGAAACGGCTGTGATGCAGACGCGCTTGCTCTATGCGGGCGCCAACCGCATGACCTCGATGCAACTGGCTACGCTCGACCTGCCTGAAGGCAATGCGATGCGGGCCCCCGGGGAAGCGCCCGGACTGATGGCACTGGAAATCGCCATAGATGAGATGGCCGAGAAAGTGGGCATGGACCCGGTGCAGTTCCGCATTCTCAACGATACGCAGGTCGATCCGGAGAAGCCGCAGCGGCCGTTCTCCCAGCGCCGGTTTGTAGAGTGCCTGCGCCTGGGTGCCGAGCGGTTCGGCTGGAATCGACGCAATGCGAAGCCTGCGTCGATGCGCGAAGGGCGCTGGATGATTGGCATGGGCGTGGCTTCGGCATTCCGCAATAACCTGGTCATGAAATCGGGCGCGCGCGTTGCCATCGACGCAAATGGCATGGTGGTCGTGGAAACCGACATGACCGATATCGGCACCGGCAGCTATACGGTCATTGCGCAGACCGCAGCCGAAATGATGGGGGTGCCACTGGATCGCGTCACTGTGCGGCTTGGCGATTCGGCCTATCCGGTATCGGCGGGGTCGGGCGGGCAGTGGGGCGGCAACAGTTCGACGTCGGGTGTCTATGCGGCCTGCGTGAAGCTGCGCAAGACGCTGGTGGAGCGCGCGGGACTGAATGCGGCCGAAGCGGTGTTCGATGGTGGCCAGATCCGCGCGGGCGGCCGCAGCGTGCCGCTGACGCAGTTCGCCGGCGCATCGGCCGAAGACACGATCGAGTTCGGCAACCTCGACAAGAAGTACCAGCAGTCGACGTTCGGTGGCCACTTCGTGGAGGTCGCGGTTGATCTTGCTACCGCGGAAATCCGCGTACAGCGCATGCTTGCAGTTTGCGCCGCCGGGCGCATCCTGAATCCCAAGTCGGCGCGCAGCCAGGTGATCGGTGCCATGACGATGGGCGTTGGTGCGGCACTAATGGAGGAACTTCACATCGACAAGCGCGCGGGGTACTTCGTCAACCACGACCTGGCTGGCTATGAGGTCCCGGTACATGCCGATATCCCGCACCAGGAAGTGATCTTTCTCGATGAGACAGATCCGGTGTCGTCGCCGATGAAGGCCAAGGGCGTTGGCGAGCTTGGCATCTGTGGCGTGGCTGCGGCGGTCGCCAATGCCGTGTATCACGCCACAGGGGTAAGGGTGCGCGATTACCCGGTAACACTGGACAAGTTGCTACCAGGCATGCCGGTCGTGGCTTGAATGAAGTGCTGTCGGTTTGCCCCCCTCTCCCGCGCGCGGGAGAGGGGCTGGGGGAGAGGGCTGGCGCATCAACACCTACCGCCCCAATTTCTCCAGCAACCCTCGCAACAAGACCTGCTCGTCACCGGTCAACCCCGCTGCAATCCGCGCGTCGTGCGCGCATACCGCATCGGTGGCGGCCTGCAGTGTCCGGCGTCCGTTATCGGTCAACACCAGGCTGTATGCCCGTCGGTCAGTGGGCACCGGCAATCGCTCAACCAACGCCATGGCCTCCAGCGCATCCACCAGCAGCACCGCTCCCGAGCGCGCAATGCCAAGAATACGCGCGAGGTCGGTCAACTTCAGTTGCGGATTGCGCGCAATGATCTGCAGCGCCGAGAAGCGCGGTGGTGTGATATTCCATTCCGCCAGCGACGCAACAAAATCCTCATAAATGCGGATCTGCGCGCGCCGGATTGCATACCCGACCAGTGAGTCCAGCACGCCATAGTCGACATGGGGCACGTGCGGCTCGAAGTGTTCACCGTCAGGATCGGGTGCGAGCGAATCGCGCGGCTTGCGTGATGGTGCCATGCGCTACCTGACCAGAAAATAGCGTAGCTCGACGCGATCCGGATAGCGCGCGCCCGAGGCGACAAACAGATGGTGCATCAGCCACGCATACTTCGGCGAACTGGTTTCGAAGCGGGGCGCGGTACGGAAGTAGATTTCGGACGGGTCTACCCGCTCGCCACGATTGAGGCGCGCGATCACCGATGCGCTGCCACTACGCACTCCCGCGTTGACGATGTAGATGCGTGCGCCATCATCGGTCTCCAGCACATAGCGGGCCTCGATATCAGCCGTCGTGACGTCGTCGCCGCTGTCATGCCGGATCAGCTGGAAGTCTGCGCCGCCGGGCACGATATGCCCGTTCAGACGCGGCCCGCGCACCACGCCCGAGAGAATCGGGATCACGCGGCGCTGACCCAATGGCGTCACGCCAACTTCGGTCGGTGCCGCAACCTGCAGGCTGAAGTCGGCAATATGCTCCAGCGTGGGCAAGGCAATCGCGCCGTTCATTTCAGCAGCTTCCAGTTGCCGTTGTCGATCGTCAGCAGCACACGGCCGCGCTGGTCGAAGCCGAAGTGATCCTGTGCCGTGTAGTTGAGTACGCCATGCGAGACCACGATATCGCGTTCGCTCTCCAGCGCATCCTTGAGCGCCTTGCGAAACTCCGGCGTGCCTGGCTTGGCCTTTTTCAATGCCACCGGGACGATGCGTTGCAGTACCAGCCCGGCATCATACGGATGCGCGCCAAACTGCGTGCGGCTGTCGGGGCCGTACTGCTTTTCGTAGCGTGTCACGTAGTCCAACCCGGGCTTCTTGACAGCGCTGCCGGCCGGCAACTGCTCGGCGACGATCACGGGGCCCGCTGGCAGGATCGCACCATTGACTGCCTTGCCGCCAATGCGGATCAGGTCGCGCGTGGCTGCGCCGTGGGTCTGATAGATTGGTCCGGCATAGCCGCGTTCGCGCAGCGTGGTATGCGGCAACGCGGCACCAGTGCCGGCTCCGGCGATCAGCACGGCGTCGGCGCGCGCACTGATCAGTTTGAGAACCTGGGCCGTGACGCTGGTATCGGAACGCGCATAGCGTTCGGCGGCGACCACGCGAATGCCGTTGGCCTGTGCTGCCGTGGTGAACTCCTTGAGCCACGTTTCGCCATAGGCGTCGGCAAAGCCAATAAACGACATGGTCTTCACGCCATTGGCGTGGGCCGCGCTGGCAACTGCATCGGCCATCAGCCTGACAGGCTGCGCCAGCCGGTAGGTCCATGCGCCACGACCGGGCTTGAGTTCGATCGGCGAGAACGCGAGCTGCACGGTCTGGCTTTCATCGGCCACCTCGGAGATCGCGATAGATGGCGCCACCGCCGACGATCCAAGAATGATGTCGACCTTGTCTTCGGTGACAAAGCGCCGCGCAATCTTGGTGCCCTGCGTCGGGTCTGAGCCGTCATCCATGACGATGTAATGGACCTTCTCTCCGGCAATGGTCTCGGGCAGGAACGGCATGGTGTTCTTCTGCGGAATGCCGAGCGACGCGGACGGACCCGTCGAAGCGATGCTGACGCCAACGGTGACGTCGGCCTGGGCAATGCCGTGGACCAGGCACAGCGCCGCAAAGGCCAGGTACGCTTGGTAGCTACGGAGTCGGGGCATGGTTCTCTCCTCTATTTTTATGGTTCGTATGATTCGTATGGCTCAGGGTTTGATGGCCTGCAGTTGTTGCTGGCCAAATCCGGCCAGGGTCTTGTAGCGTTGGGCAATGGCGTCGAGTTCACTGCGCGCGATCACATCGTCGATATTGGCAAAGCCCTGCGGAGCGCGGGTCTCGGCCAGTTGCATGACCTGTTCGGGGCCGTTCATGCGATTGCGCAGCACAATGCCAGCGGTGCGCGGCAAGCGCTCCGCCTCGTACTCGCGTAATGCATAGCCGAGATCGGGTTCGTTCAGCAGGCAGTCGGTCAGGTAGCGCGCATCGACAATGGCCTGCGCGCTGCCGTTGGAACCGATCGGGTACATCGGATGGGCGGCGTCGCCGAGCAGCGTAACGCGGCCAAAGGTCCAGCGCGGCAACGGGTCCTTGTCCACCATCGGGAACTCGTAGATGGCTTCGGCGCCGTCGATCAGTGCGGGAATATCGATCCAGTTCCAGCGCCAGTTCTCGAAGGCGGCGCGGAACACCGACTTGTCGACCTGACGGTTCCAGTCGCTGCGCGGCGGGGTATCGGGGTAATCGTCCGGCACGCGCAATTCGGCAATCCAGTTGATGCGCGAACGGCCCTGGGCACGCAGCGGCTCGGAGATTGGATAGGCGACAAACTTCTGGTCCTGGTAGCCGGCCATGAACATCGAGCGGCCATCGAGATACGGTGCGGCATCGCTGGTGGCGCGCCACAGCAGTCGCCGTGAGAATTGCGGCGCATCGCCGTGCGGATAGAAATGCCGGCGCACTGCGGAATGGATGCCATCCGCGCCCACCAGCACATCGGCTTGCGCTTCGACGATGGCGTTGTCACTGCGCCGGCGCAGTGTGAAGCGCGCCGGCTCCCCCGACGTTCCGCCGATGCTGACGATCGATTCCAGCGCATGGCCGGTGTGGATACGGTCCGCGCCAAGCCGCGCCACAGCGGTCTGGTACAACAACATCTGGAATTCGCCACGATGCACCGAGAACTGGGGCCAGTCATAGCCGGCTGCACGGCCACGCGGCTCGTGCCAGATCTGCTGGCCAAACTTGTTGTAGTAGGACAGCGATGAAGTCTCGATGGCGATGCGCGCCAGTGCGTCTTCGAGGCCCAGTGCAGCCAGTTCGCGCACGGCATGCGGCAACAGGTTGATGCCGACCCCTAGCGGGCGTAGT
Source organism: Cupriavidus sp. (assembly GCF_057315035.1). NCBI lineage: Bacteria > Pseudomonadati > Pseudomonadota > Betaproteobacteria > Burkholderiales > Burkholderiaceae > Cupriavidus > Cupriavidus sp. The sequence continues at coordinate 118,017 of NZ_DBHKYV010000004.1, forward strand.
TCTTCACTGGCTTCCCATACCTCAATGTCGAGCCCGTTCTGATGACAGAGCAAGGCGAGCGTCAGCCCGCCGATTCCGCCGCCGGCGATGGCGATCTTCATCAGGTCTCCTCCGCAGCACCGCTGCCGAATTGTTCTACTGTATAACTAATTCGCGGCGCAGGAATCTAGCGGTTTCCCTGAGGATCATCAGGAACCGAATCAGGAACCGAATCAGGAACCGAACAAGCCGAAGGCAATGCGTTCAGCGGTATTGATGGAGTCGGTCAGGCCCAGGTGGCCGTGGCCTACTGCGAGCCATAGCCTGCGATGGCCTTCCGCGGCGCCCACCACGGGCACCGAATCAGGCATGCAGGGGCGATGGCCCATCCAGCTGGTTGTGGATTTTCCGTCGAGGCCATGGAACGTTTCGCGGGCGATGCGTTCGAGGATCGCGGCGCGCCGCGGATCGGGCGGCCGCTTGAGGCCGGCAATCTCGACCGTACCGCCGACACGCAGGCCATCTTCCATCGGCGTGACAAAGATCTTGCGATCGGTCAGCACCACGGTGCGTGAAACCACGTCACGTACGCCCGTGAACTGCACGTGATAGCCGCGCTGGCTTTCCAGCGCCAGGCGGATGCCAAGCGGATCGAGCAGGCTGCGAGCCCATGCGCCGGCGGCCACCACCACATGATCGGCGGTATGGCTGTGGTCGGTGCCATGCAGCGTCCAGCCGTCGCCAGTGCGCGTAAGCCGCTGGATATCGTCGCGCACAAGCTGTCCGTCGCGCGCCACGAAGGCATCGGCAATCGCCTGCGTATAGCGGGCCGGATTCAGGATCGTGCCATGGTCCGCCAGAAAGACAGCCGCCTGGTAACGCGCGCCGATGCCGGGTTCCAGCGCCTCGATGCCAGTCCGATCGAGTTGCTCGAAGTCGAAGCCGTAGCGTTCGCGCAGGCGCCACGCAGCGCCGTCAGCCTGCAAGGCACTGGCATCGGGATACAGATGCAGATGCCCGCGCCGCATGAACAGCTCCGGCGCGCCCACCTCGCGCGCCAACGCTTGATGCTTGTCAATGGCTCCTGCATGCAAGGCCGCCAATGCGGCGGCGGCATGCTCCACACCCTCGGGTGTGGCTGACAACACAAAGCGGGTGAGCCATGATGCTGCCGCGGGCAGGTAGGCGAGCCGCAGATGCAAGGGGCTGGCGGGATCGACCAGCATCTTTGGCACCGACGCCAAGACACCGGGCATGGCCAGCGGCGCAACCGAGCTGACGCTGATGGCTCCTGAATTGCCATAGCTACAGCCGCTGGCTGGCCCGCCACGGTCGATCAGCATCACATCCGAACCACGCTTGCGTAGCGCCAGCGCAATGCAGCAGCCGACAATGCCGGCACCAATCACCGCAATGCGCGGACCTGAGCTACTGGGAGAGGGAACTGAGGCAGTCATGGCGCCACACGGTAGCGCCGATCACGCCCAAGGGCAAGAGGCTGCGCCGTGATGGCGCATCGTGCGGCATGGCGGTGCAAACAAGTTGGCCCGCACAAGGCGGGCCAGTCGACCTGGAGTCGATCACCGGCATGTACATCCGGGAGAGGACAGATCAGGGCAGTGACGCGAGTATGCACAACTGCCGGGCAACGAGCAGCTCAGCCGCGCCCCAGTGGGTACGGGGCCTGCCGGTCAGCTCTCTGGGTCATACCCAAACTCGCGGAGTTCCTGCGAGCAGCGGCAAGCCTTGGCGAGCTTTGCAGCCCACAGGATGGCCGCGTCGCGCGACGGGAGCTGCAGGACACAGAAGCCGCCGTCGAACTCCTTCGTCTGGGGATAGGTTTCGTTTGCGACCGTGCCGTCCGAGGCGACCATGAGTGGTGCGACATCCTCGTTGATACCGCCGCCGAACACGTATACGCCCGCAGCCTTCGCCTCGCGTATGACCTCGCGCGCAGCTTCGCCCACGGCGGCAAGGTCCTCGGCGGGGACTTTCATTGCCTTTGCAGGAAAGGAGATAAGGAATTTCGTCATCGTTCGGTCCTTTGGTTGGGGGCGGTACTGTTTGTAAGGCCTAAAGTTGGGTGAGGCAGGAACATTCCGAGTCCGATCGACTCTTAGGCAACGGCACCTCGTGCGGCCTCGCCAGTTTCCCTGGCTGCACCGGCGGCATTGCCATTTGTGGATTGGTGCAACAATCACCGCTTATGATCAGGATCGACCATGACCGCCCCCAACCTGACGCCCCTCGGGTGTGGCCGACGAAAGTAATATGAATAGCAAGCAACGTCGCAAAGCCTATCGGAAAAGCCCCTATCAGATCGAAACGATCTGGTCATTTCGGGGCGCACGCGTGACCATTACCCGCATCGCAAGTCCCACCGCCGTCATTGTGGAATTTCCGGAAGTCGGGGCGCGGACCCATGTTCCCACGCGAGCACTCCAGCCATACGGCCCAGGCGGAAGCATGAAGGATACGATTCAGATGCTGTAGACCGGCGCATTGACACGCAAGACGACGCACGCCGATACCGTGCTTCTTGAGATGGTGCCCACGGAATCTTCCCTGCATGGGTTAACCGTGGGCATCTGCATTTCTCATGGTGAAAGTGTTGGCCACACCCGTTGCCAAGGTTCGTAATCGTCGCCTATGCTGGTAATACGAAATAAAAAAAACGCCGCCGGACTTTACAAACGGAGGGACCGAGGCAGAGTCCCCGAAAGCGGCTGACGTTATCCATGCGTTTCGTTTCTACGGCATCACACAAGTTTCGGGTCAGACTGTTGTGCGCGGGGTAATTACTGAAACGTGGGACGAGATCCCACTGACAGCACATGCCAGATGCCTACCTGTTTAGCAAGCCCTTCACGTTCCTCGCCTGTGCCGGCATGTCCGAGATACGGGTGGGTATTGACGCTCTCGAATCCCTTCCCGGCCATATGTTCTGGCTCGAGAACGAGGATTTCATACGCCAGTTTCACGTACAGGATTTTCTCGCACAGAGCCGCGCATCGCTCGAAGCCTTGATGCCTGATGGTGTGGCATTTATCGACGCTCTGGCCGACGAGATCCGGCGCAGCACGGAATTGGTGCCTGCATTGCAGAATCTGGGAGCGGAAGTGGCTGCCGCCGCCCATACATATTGTTACTGGCGTTATTCGGCCGACGTGTTGGGGCGGTCCCAGGGTATTCCGCGCAGCGCGATCGAACGGCAGTTTGATCGCGCGGTCGCACCACGCGACGGCGCCCATAAGCTGCAGTGGTTTTGCCCATGCTGCGACGGCCAGGCTCATTATCAAGTCGACGGGCTGGTCGCGTCCCAGCGGCCATCACGCCAGGGCGGATTCTCTCTCGAGTGTGGCCATTGCGGCCATCGGGAGCGGCTTTACGCAGGTTTCCTGCATGCTGGCCGTCTGGAGTGCCAGTGCGCCGTCTGCACCGGCTTTGTCCAGACCTTGGCGGGTCAACTTCAGAGGCCGGCGAGAAAGCTATTGGATAGCCTGAAGACGTATGCATGGAAGCACGCCATCGAAACGGTTGCCGAGATCCGGGAGTTGGAGGAAGTCGCGGTGCAGCGTTTGGCGCGGGGCGAGAATCCTTCGGAGAACGCGATAGCGTTTGCAAAAGCGGTGGAGCTGGATCCGGATTCGCCGATCGAGAAGATCATTGCTCAGATTGATCCGACGCTGGACGGCCGCCTCGACAAGAATCCAAGAGTATGGACGCTATTGTGCGAGCTGTTGCAGCAGGGCGTACTGGATTGCGATTGCCAGATCTATGACCAGGAAGGTTGCGAACAGATAGCGATGGAGATTGCCTTGCTTGAAGAGGTGCCATCTGCCTCAACTCGCGGCTTTTCGGCCGAGGAGCAACTCAATACCCTGCTCATGGGCTATCAGCCGTCGGATCGCCACACGTTTGTCAATTGGCTCCAGGCGCTGAAGCGGTTGAGACTGTGCGTGGCGCGGTTTAACTGCGCCGTCGACGTGTTCTGGAAGCCGAATCACGAGCATTGCCGCATCCTGAGGGCACGTCAGCAGCCGGATTCAGCTGGCCGGCGTGTCAGCGAGCCAAGGTTGCAGCCCCCTGCGCCGGTGCTGCTGCGCCGGAAACAGCCGGTGTACCTGGACGCTGAACTGGAGGCGGTGCGACTGCTTAAGTCGCTTGGCTATATTGTCCTCAGCCCGGAGGACATCCGCACGCAGCACGACAGGCTGGAGGACATTGTCTAAGGCCGATGAAAAAAACCCACGCTCCGTCAGCACTAACGGGGCGTGGGCAGCGGGAGCACCCTGCGTGTCGTGGCAGGGTCAGAAGACGTGCTTGATGCCGACCATGGCACCGAGTTGCGAGGCACCTGCCACAGGCGATGCACCCGTGGATGCGCTGTCTACCGACAGGGCCAGGTTGCCATTGTTGTTGATATAACCCAGCGTCGAATATACCGAGGTGCGCTTCGAGAATGCATAGCTTGCACGTACGGCGCCGAGCCATGCGCGATCCGAGCTGTGGCGATAGTCGAGGTAGAACGCCTCACCCGACAGCGTTACCTGGGGTGTGATGTCGTAGGCGACGCCGGCGTAGTACATATTGCTGCGCGGCGTGGCCAGCGCGCCATTGCGACGGGCCAGCCAGCCGGCGCCGACCTTGGCGTGGCCCACCAGCATGTAGCCGCCCAGCGTGGCGCGGTCATCCTTGAGCTGGCTCGATGTCAGGCCACCAAATGCACCGGGACCACCGCGCAGGGAGTCATACGCGCCCAGAATGCCCCACCAGCTGGTTTCATAGCCAAGCATGGCCGACCACTCGCGGCAGGCGGACTTGTCCGCGGCGTTTTCACCGGCGCAGTTCGTGCCGGACGGGCTGGGGCCTGCGTTGACCGTATCGCGCCCGAAACTGTAGGTCGCGCCGACCGTGAAGCCACCGAACTTGCCCTTGTAGGCAATGGCGTTGTCGGCCCGCGCATTGGGCAGGTAGTTGTCGAGCGAGCTTGATCCATAGGCATTGGGCCCGAGGATGTCTGTATCGAGCATGGCCCAGAACATCATGGTGTACTGGCGGCCCAGGCTGACCTGGCCCCAGTTGCCGCTCAGGCCAACCCATGCCTGTCTGCCGAACAGCCGGCCGCCCTGGTTGGTAACACCGCTATCGGGCGCGAAGCCAGACTCGAGCACGAAATTCGCCTTGAGGCCGCTGCCCAGGTCTTCGGTGCCGCGCAGGCCCCAGCGCGACGGTACCGTGCCGCTCAGGTTGGCCATCTTGACCACCGAATTGCTGGCCGCGCCAACGTGATTCAGGTACTCGATGCCGGTATCGACAACGCCGTACAGCGTCACGGACTGGGCCTGTGCGATGGCTGGCAAGCCAAGCGCGATCGAAAACGCCAGGTGGCGTAGTTTCATCGTTTTCTCCTCCGTTGATATTTTTCTTAGAGAGCGCGCACTGTTGGTCGCGAACTACTTTTCGCGCACTACAGGCCGCGCGCTTTCAGTCGTGCATCGAGCCGCGGATATACGCGCCGTGCGTTGCCTTCAAAGATCTGGTGACGCTCCTGATCGGACAGCGCGGCCTGGTCGATGTAGCGACGTGTGTCGTCGTAGTAGTGACCGGTCTCTGGATCGATGCCCCGCACCGCACCGATCATCTCGGACGCGAACAGCACGTTGCGGACCGGGATCACGCGCGTCAGCAGGTCGATGCCGGGCTGGTGATAGACACAGGTATCGAAGAACACGTTGTTGAGCAGATGCTCCTGCAGCGGTGGCAGCTTCAGTTCCTGCGCCAGGCCGCGGAAGCGCCCCCAGTGGTAAGGCACCGCGCCGCCGCCGTGTGGGATCACGAACTTCAGCGTCGGGAAGCGTTGGAACAGGTCGCTGGTCAGCACCTGCATGAAGGCCGTGGTATCGGCATTCAGGTAGTGGGCCCCCGTGGTGTGGAAGCAGGCGTTGCAACTGGTGCTGACGTGAATCATCGCCGGCACGTCCAGCTCGACCATCTTCTCGTAGATCGGGAACCAGTACGGGTCGGAGAGCGGTGGCGACGTCCAGTGTCCGCCCGATGGGTCGGGATTCAGGTTCACCCCGACAAAGCCGTACTCGCGCACGCAGCGTTCAAGTTCCGCGACGCAGGTTTTCGTATCGACCCCGGGCGATTGCGGCAGCATGGCCGCACCGACGAAATGCTCGGGAAACAGCTCGCTGACGCGATGGCAGAGTTCGTTGCAGATGGCGGCCCACGTGGCACTGGTCTCGAAGTTGCCAATGTGGTGCGCCATGAACGACGCGCGCGGCGAGAAGATCGTCAGGTCCGCGCCACGCTCGCGCATCAGGCGCAACTGGTTGCTGACGATGGCCTCACGCAGCTCGTCGTCGCCGATACGCAATTCACTTGCGGATGGCGCGAGCTCGGGTGCGGAAAGGCTGGCGATCTGGCGTTGCCGCCAGTTTTCCAGGGATTTGGGCGCGGTGGTGAAATGCCCGTGGCAATCGATGATCATGAACTGTGCTCAATAAGGCCAGGCGCTGGCCGGCACCAGCACCTCGCCACGCATGATGGGACGCGCCGTACGAATCAGCGCGCTACGAAGGATTGACCCTGGTGCCGCGGGGTCGGTCTCGAGTTCGACGGTGAATTCGCCGCTGGGATGTTCAACGCTGATTGCATGCAGCGGCCCCGCCGCGACCGCCGCGATACCTGAGGCAATGCTGCCCGGCAATACACAAGCGGTGCCGACCGTGATTGCCGCCAGCACGCCAATCGCGTCATGGCATACACGCGGAATAAAGCAGCGGGTGGCAAGACTGCCGCCGTTGTGCGGTGCCGCGATCAGGCACATCTTTGGATAGCTCTTGTCGCTGACGTCACCGAGGCCCATCAGTTCGCCAGCCACCAGCCGCAAGGCTTCGATGCGCTGCTTGAGCGTGGTGTCGGCATTGAGATCGGCAACGCGTTCCTGGGCCGTGCGTCCGAGATCTCTGGCGCGCATCAACACCATTGGCATGCCGTTGTCGATCAACGTTGCGTCGATGGATAAAGGTTTGCCGTCGAGCGGATCGATGATGGTCAGGGTGTCCACGGCATTGCCGGTGGGCAGCATTGCATGGCATACCGAGCCCGCGGTATCGAGGAAATCGATCACGATTGGCGCCGCCGTGCCAGGTACGCCATCGATGCGTGCCGCTCCTGAAAATTGCGGAACCTGCTGCGGTGTCTGCATCGTGATATCGCAGAGCATGCCGGTGTTGCGTGTCAGCACACGCGCACGCGTGACACCGGCTTGTGGTGCTATCAGGCCGCGCTCGATCGCGAATGGCAGAACTGCGGCCAGCATGTTGCCGCAGTTCGGCGTGGTGTCGACGGTATCGCTGTTCGGCTGCAACTGCGCAAACGTGAAATCCAGGTCGGCCTGGCCCGGCATGCCGCGCGCCACGATGCCCGCCTTGCTGGTCAGTGGATGGGCGCCGCCAAGTCCGTCGATCTGACGCGGATCGGGGCTACCCATCGCGGCCAGCAGAACACGATCACGCTCGCCGGTTTCCGTCGGCAGGTCACTTGCCAGGAAGAACGGTCCACGCGATGTGCCGCCCCGCATCAGGGTGCAGGGAATGGCGCGCAGATCGGAAGCAAGGCAAGGCGTCATGGCAGGCAGCTAACGGAGCGGATCCGGTATGGCAGGTGCCCGAAGTATCCGTGTCCGGTACAGGTCCTTGGTTGCGATGTCGCAGGACAATTGTTCTAATTTGCTTATTGCCGTCTGGCACGGGCGTCTGGAAAAGAAGAAGATAGCGAGATGGAGACAGTCAGCCTGCATCACCTTCACGTATTCGCCGGGGTAGCCGCCGCCGGCGGGGTGCGTCGGTCGTCGGAATCGCTGCACCGCGCATCGTCGGCCATCGCGCGATCGGTGGCGGCGCTGGAACAGACGCTGGGGGTCGCGTTGTTCGAGCGCAAGGGCCGCGGCATGTTGCTGACTCGCGCGGGCGAAATCGTGCTGGAGCGCGCGCGCCATATCGAGGCTGCCTTGCGCGAAGTCCGCGAGGAGGCCGTACGGTTACGCACGCGGCCCGGCGTGGCCGTTGCCAGCCTGGAAGCACTGCACAACGAGCGACGGCTCGAAGTTGCCGTAATGCTGGCCGAAGTACACCACATGCCCAGCGTTGCGGCGTCGATCGGCGTCTCGCAATCGGCCGTGAGCCAGGCCATTGCACGGCTCGAGGATGCCTTGGGACAGCCGATCTTTACGCGCACCGCACGCGGCATGGTACCCACCGATGCGGGTAGCCGCTGGGTGGTACGCTTCGAACGCGCGCTGGCGGACCTGCGCCACATTCGCGCCGATATTGCTGCGCTGCAAGGCGTGCTGGAAGGGGCCGTCACGGTCGGCGCACTGCCGCTGGGCCGCACGTTACTGTTGCCGACGGCAATTGCCGACGTCCACCACCGTCATCCACGGCTGCGTTTCGCAACGCTGGAAAGTCCCTATGAGGAACTGACCGCGGGTTTGTTGAGCGGGCGCATCGACTTCATCCTGGGGGCGTTACGCCCGCATCCCTCGCAGGGCCTGGCCACCGAAGTGCTGTTCGAAGACCGCATTGCGCTGATTGCACGCGCATCGCATCCGCTGGCCAGCAAGAAGCGCATCAAGCTGCCGGAACTCGAACCGTATCCCTGGGTGCTGTCGCGCGCGGCGTCGCCGTCGCGGCAAGCGCTGGACGGCGTGTTTGCGTCGCGTGGCCTGCCGCTGCCGCAACCACTGGTGGAAACGGGCGACCTGGCACTCGTGCGTGGCCTGCTGCTGCAGGGCGACATGGTTACCGCGTTGTCGGCCCACCAACTACGGCACGAAATCGATGCCGGATGGTTGCAGGAACTGGACCTGCCGCTGCCCGACACCTCGCGCAGCATTGGCATCACCATTCGTGCCGGCGCACGGCTGTCGCCCGGCGCGGATGCGCTGATCGCCGCGCTGCGGCACGCCAGCCAAGCCATGGAATCTCCATCCGATAAGTAAAAGGCAACGCGAGCCACGCCACAAAGCAATACTGCGAACGCTACCAAAACGTAGACTGCCGTTGCCGTGTACCGGGGGTGCATGGCCAGCCGCTGTTCGCGGCGATTAGCTTAGTGATAACTAGAATCCGCTGTGGCCTGCCCAGCGGAAACCGCCAGGAGACGGCACCATGACCACCCAACGGCTCGATATCCGGGCTCATATCAACGAACGGAAGATGTCCGGCTACCAGTGGCTGCTGCTGGTACTGTGTTTCCTGATTGTGGCTACCGATGGCATGGACGTTGCCATCATGGGCTTCCTGGCCCCGGGCATTACCCGCGAATGGGGTATCTCGAAAGCGGCCTTCGGCATTGTGATGAGTGCGGCCCCGCTGGGCCTGGCAGTCGGCGCGCTGCTGGTGGGCCCGCTGTCGGACCGCTTTGGCCGCAAGAAGCTGTTGATCGGCTCGGTTGGCCTGTTCGGGGTCTTCAACCTGCTCTGCGCGTTTGCCGACAACACGGCCACGCTGTCGCTGCTGCGCTTCCTGACCGGCCTGGGCCTCGGCGCCGCAATGCCGAGCACCACCACGCTGCTGTCCGAATATGTGCCCGAGCGCTCGCGCAGCATGCTGCTGGCCACGATGTTCACCGGCTTCAACCTCGGTTCCGCACTGGTAGGGTTCGGTGCGGCGGCCATCCTGCCCGAGCATGGCTGGCGTGCCGTGCTGATCGTTGGCGGAGCCATTCCGCTGATCTGCCTGCCGTTCTACATGCTGCTGGTTCCGGAATCGGCACGCTTCATGGTGGTTCGCAATGTGGCGCCCGATCGGATTGCCCGTACGCTGCGCCGCGTCGTGGGCAGCGAGATTGCCGAGGGCACCACGTTCACCATCAGCGAGCCGCCGGTGTCGGGCAAGCAGCCGGTGCGTACGCTCCTGTCGTCGGGCTATCGTGGCATGACGCTGGCGTTGTGGATCACGTATTTCATGGGCCTGCTGGTGATCTATCTGCTGAGCGGCTGGCTGCCGACGCTGATCAAGGATGCCGGCCTGCCGATCGAGCGTGCGGCCAACCTGACCGCGCTGTTCCAGTTGGGCGGTACCGTGGGTGCGCTCGTGGTGGGATACTGCATGGACCGCTTTGCGCCACATCGCGTGATTGGGGTGTCGTATGTGCTTGGCGCGGTGTTCATCCTGATGCTGGCTTCGGGCAGCGTGATGTCGTCGATGTTCGCCGCCTACGTGCTGTTGGCCGGCTTCTGCATGAGCGGTGCGCAGACTGGCCTGAACGCATTCGCACCGCAGTGCTACCCCACCCCGGTGCGTGCCACCGGTGTCAGCTGGATGCTCGGCATCGGCCGCTTCGGCAGCATCACTGGCTCCATGGCCGGTGGGTTGCTGCTGTCGATGGGCTGGAGCTTCAGCGCGGTGATTGCCATCCTGGCCATTCCCGCCACCCTGGCAGCAATTTCCATTGTTTCGACCAAGAAAGCGCAACTGCGCGCGGTCACAGCCTGACGTACTGACATATGGCCACCATCATCGGCGCAATCGCCTCATCCCATACGCCCACCATCGGCTTCGCGCTGGATGCGGGCAAGCAGCAGGACCCGGCATGGGCACCCATCTTCGCGGCGTATGCGCCGGTGAGCGCGTGGCTGCAAGAAAAGAAACCGGACGTGTTGCTGGTGATCTACAACGATCACGTGACGTCGTTCTTCTTCGACCACTACTCGGCATTCGCGCTCGGGATTGGCGATACCTACCACGCCGCCGATGAAGGTGGCGGCCCACGCCACCTGCCGCCAGCGCGCGGCGATGTGGCGCTGGCCCGGCACGTGGGTGCGTCGCTGGTGGCCGATGAGTTCGACATGTCGTTCTTCCAGGACAAGGCGCTCGACCACGGGTGCTTCTCGCCAATGTCGGTGATGTTGCCGCATGAAGGCGAATGGCCCGTGAAGATCCTGCCGTTGCAGGTTGGCGTGCTGCAGTTTCCCGCACCGTCGGCGCGGCGCTGCTTCAAGCTCGGCCAGGCCATCCGGCGTGCGGTGGAAAGTTACCCGGAAGATCTCAAGGTTGCGATTGTCGCCACGGGCGGGCTTTCGCACCAGGTGCACGGCGAGCGCGCGGGTTTCAACAATACTGCGTGGGATCACGAATTCCTGGACCTGTTCGAACGCAACCCAGAGGCTTTGCTAGATATCACGCATGCGGAGTTCGCCAGGCGTGGCGGCTTTGAAAGTGCCGAGGTGGTGATGTGGATGGTGATGCGCGGCGCCATGGCGGACCGTGTGCGCTGCCTGCATCGCGACTACTACCTGCCGTCGATGACCGGCATTGCGGTGGCCGTGTATGAAGACGTTGCGCACGTGGATGAAGACGCGCTCGCCGCGCGTGTGGCACAGCAGCGCGAGCTTATCGGGCATCAGTTGCGTGGCATCGAGACGCTGGAAGGGACCTATCCATTTACGTTGGAGACCAGCGTGCGCGCGTACCGCATCAACAGCTACTTGCATCAGCTGATCGATCCGGCATTCCGCGAGCGTTTCCGTGCCGATCCGCTGGCGACCTATGACGAAGCCGGCTTGACCGAGACCGAACGCGACCTGATCACGCGGCGCGACTGGCGCGGCATGATTCACTACGGCGTGATTTTCTTCCTGCTGGAAAAACTTGGCGCGGTCAGCGGGGTGTCGAACCTGCACATCTACGCGGCCATGCGCGGGGAGTCGCTCGAAGCGTTCCAGAAGACGCGCAATGCACCTGGCGCGCTTTATTCGGTGGCGGGCGGCGGCGGCTCGACCTGGGCCGGCGGCAAGTCTTGAAATTTCGCGGACAGGCGCCATATGCGTGCCTGTTTGTGATGACTTCCGCCCCCTAATGTACAAGAAAGGCACTTCCGTAGAAATCCAGTTTTCCCCGCAACGCCTGAACGATGGCGCTGGCGATCCGTATTGGGTGGATCTGTCACTGGACGAAGCACAGGCGCTGATGGAGCGCTTGCAGAATCATCTGGCGCAGGCCACGCAAGGCACGGCGGCACCGTTGGTGTTCAGTCTCGAAGGGCCGGTTGTCCCGGAAGCTGCGCCGGTACCTCGTCAGGCTCCTGCTATGGAAAGCGAGTTCAAGCAGTGGGTCTGCATCATCTGCGGCTGGGTCTACGACGAAGCGGCCGGACTTCCCGAAGATGGCATTGCGCCTGGCACGCGTTGGGAAGACATTCCCGACGACTGGCGTTGCCCGGAGTGCGATGTCGGCAAGGAAGACTTCGCCATGGTGGAGTTCTAAGTCGACTCAGTTTTTCGCTCCCCTACCCCGCGCGGGGTAGGGGAGCGAAATCGCCGGGAAACTACAGCGCTCCCGCCAGCCTGAACTGACCCACCGCACGGTGTAGTGCGTCGGCCTGGTCTTCCAGCGATGCGGCGGCTGCCGTCGCTTCTTCCACGAGTGCCGCGTTCTGCTGCGCCATCTGGTCCATCTGCGACACTGCCTGGTTGACCTGTTCGATGCCGCCGGTCTGTTCTTCGGTTGCCGCGCGCATCTCGCCCATCAGGTCCGTTACGCGTTTCACGGCTTCGACAATCTCTTCCATTGCCTTGCCGGCGCCTTCCACCAGCACGGAGCCGTCTTCCACGCGTTGCGCGGAGTTGTCGATCAGTGACTTGATTTCCTTGGCAGCCGTGGCGGAACGTTGCGCCAGGCTGCGGACTTCACCCGCCACCACCGCGAAGCCACGGCCCTGTTCACCGGCTCGCGCGGCTTCCACCGCGGCATTCAGTGCCAGGATATTGGTCTGGAATGCGATGCCTTCGATAACGCCGATGATGTCGACCACCTTGCCCGAGGCGGTCTTGATCTCGCCCATCGTGCCCACCACCTTGTGCACGATCTCTCCGCCGCGCACCGCAATTTCCGATGCGCCCTCGGCCAGCCGCGATGCCTGCCGCGCATTGTCGGCGCTTTGGCGTACCGTGCTGGTCAGTTCCTCCATGCTGGCCGCGGTTTGCTCCAGCGAGGCAGCCTGTTCCTCGCTACGCCGCGACAGGTCGACATTGCCGGCGGCAATCTGGCGTGCCGCTCCGGCGATCGAGTCGGCCGAGCCGCGAATCTGGCCAATCGCGCCGGTCAGGCGCGTCTGCATCTGGTGCATGTTGTAGAGCACGCTTTCCCGATCATTCGGCGCGGTTTGCACGTGCGTGGCCAGGTCACCTTCGGCGATGCGAGCCGCGATCTCTGAAGTCAGGGCCGGTTCACCACCAAGTTGCTTTTGCAGGCTGATCGACACGCGCACCATTACCAGGCTCATCAACGCGCCCACGCCAAGCAACCAGCCCAGCGCCTTCCACAGTCCGGCGCGGAACTCGGCCTGGATGTCGTCCATGTACAGGCCAGCGATGAAATTCCAGTCCCATGGCCTGAAGTTCAGTACATAGCTGAGCTTTGGTTGCGGTGCATCGGCGCCCGGCTTGGGCCACAGGTATTCGATGAAACCCTTGCCGGCGGTCTTGCCGATCTGGGCAATGTCGCGGAACAGGTAGACGCCGTTCGGGTCCTTCATGTCCGCCATGTTCTTGCCATTGAGCTCGGACTTGATGGCGTGCATCAGCACGACCGTGTCCGAACGCATCACGGTGAAGTAGCCATCGGCACCAAAGCGCATCGCGCGCACGCGGTCGAGCGCCTGCTTCTGGGCTTCCTCGGTGCTGAGCTTGCCAGCGCGTGCCATGGCCTCGTACTCGGCCACGACCGAGTTGGCCGTGTCGGTCACCTGTTCCAGTGTGACCTTGCGATCCTGCAAACGCAGCTCGCGCATCTGCCACGCGTTCCACAACGTGATGGCCAGCAGGCAGGCCCAGCTCAGCACCAGCGGCAGCATGAGCTTCTTTCTCAGGCTAAGGTTCTGCAACATCCACTTCCTCCGTTTCGCTTCGTTGATCACCGGGACGCTTCTTCAGTCGTCCTCTATGGGCGCCATAACGGCGGTGTCATCGAAAAACTTGATCGAGGATTAATACCAATAGGGTAATAGTGGAGAGGACGCCGCTTGGCTTTAAAGGCGCATCTTGGCTGGCGTAACGAACAGTAATCAAATCCTTCGGTTTCAATGCGCAGGTTTTATTGCCGCCACAAATGAGAACCATTATCATCGTTCGGTTTCTGGCGAGATTGTGATGTCATCGCCAGTTGCATTGGCGGATGTGGTGCCGCCCGGCACACCCCGCATATCTTCTCAGCAACCCGAATGACCGACTCCGCGCCAGTTTCCGGCCAGCAGCGCCGCGCCTTCTGGCTCAAGCATCTTCACCAGTGGCACTGGATCAGTTCCGCGATCTGCCTGATCGGGATGCTGATGTTCGCCATCACCGGATTCACGCTGAACCACGCCGGCCAGATCGAAGCCAGGCCGACGGTTGTCACGCGCAGTGACACCGCGCCGCGCGAGGTCATCAATGCGCTGAAGCATGCCGCGCCGGCCGACGCCGCCACGAAGAACCAGAAGGGCCCGGTGCCGCCGGCATTGTCGGCATGGCTCGCGCAGGCGCTCGACGTCGATGCCGCCGGACGTGAAGCCGAATGGTCTGCCGATGAGATCTACGTGGGGTTGCCGCGGCCAGGCGGCGATGCCTGGGTCAGCGTGGCATTCGATACCGGCGAGGTCCAGTACGAATCCACCTCGCGCGGCGTGGTTTCCTATCTGAACGACTTGCACAAGGGCCGCAATACCGGCCGCGCGTGGAGCCTGTTCATCGACGCCTTTGCCATTGCTTGCCTGATCTTCAGCGTCACGGGCCTGTTCCTGCTCAAGCTGCACGCCACGGGCCGCGTGGCCACATGGCCGCTGGTGGGCGCGGGATTGGTAATCCCGTTGCTGCTGGCGATCCTGTTCATTCACTGAGTTTGTTTCTACATCCATCGAGAAAGGTAGTTTCGACATGCGCCGACTCCTGACCGTCACCCTGACCGGCCTCGCCGCTGCGCCGCTGGCTCCCGCCGTGGCCGCCGACCTGAGTGTCAAGGTGGAGATCCCCCGCCTGAACGTAGCCGAATACCACCGTCCGTATGTGGCGATGTGGGTCGAGCGTGCCGACCAGACCCCGGTTTCGACGCTGGCGGTCTGGTACGACGCGAAGAACAAGGAAGGCGAGGGCACCAAGTGGCTCAAGGACATGCGCCAGTGGTGGCGCAAGGCTGGCCGCGACATGCAGATGCCGTCCGATGGCGTTTCGGGTGCCACGCGTGCACCGGGCGAACATGCGCTGACGTTCTCCGATGGCAAGGTGCCGCTGGGCAAGCTGCCCGCCGGTGACTACCAGCTGGTGGTGGAAGCCGCGCGTGAAGTGGGTGGCCGCGAGCTGGTGCGCGTACCGTTCGCGTGGCCGCCGAAGGCTGCGCAAACCGCGCGAGCCGCGGGCGAGCATGAACTCGGCGGCGTGACCGTCAACCTGAAGCCTTGAGCCATACGAACCAACTTGCTGACTGGAGTCCGACGATGAACAAGCCTGCCCGTTTCTCTACCCGTCTTGCCATCCTGGCCCTGGCCGCGCTGGCGCCGCTGGCCGCGCACGCGCATCGCCAATGGCTGTTGCCATCGGCCACGGTACTGTCCGAGAAGGACGCCTGGGTGACGGTCGATGCGGCCGTCTCCAACGACCTGTTCTACTTCGAACACGTGCCGATGCGTCTCGACAACCTGCTCGTGACCGCGCCCGACGGCAAGACTGCCGTGCAACCTGAAAACGCATCGACCGGCAAATATCGCAGCACGTTCGACCTGCATCTGACGCAGCCCGGCACGTATCGCGTGGCCGTGGTGAACCAGGGCGTGTTCGCGAGCTGGAAGGACAACGGACAGACCAAGCGCTGGCGTGGTGCCGCCGATGCGTTCGCGCAGAACGTGCCGGCCAACGCGCAGGACCTGCAGGTCACCGAGATCGCCGGTCGCGTGGAAGCGTACGTGACCAATGGTCGTCCTACCAAGCAGGTGCTGGGCACCACGGGCAAGGGTCTGGAACTGGCACCGATCACGCACCCGAACGACCTGATTGCCGGTGATACGGCCAGCTTCCGCCTGCTGCTCGACGGCAAGCCGGTCGCGAACCAGAAGGTGGCGGTGGTGCCGGGTGGCATCCGCTATCGCGATCGTCTGAACGAGATGTCCTCGACCACCGACGCCGACGGCAAGTTCAGCGTCAAGTGGCCGACCCCGGGCATGTACTGGATGGAAGCCGAGTTGAAGGACGAGAAGACCTCGCTCAAGGAAGCCAAGTCGCGCCGTGCCACGTATGCGGTGACCGTGGAAGTACTGCCGCAGTAAGTCACAAGGTTTGTCGATGCATCGTGTGCTGATTCCCGTCGCGCTGTCCGTGCCGCCGCCCGAGCCTGTTGCGCAAGGGCAGGTGTGCCAATGGGCCGGTGAAACGATGGGGACTACGTGGTCGGTCACCGCTGTTCTGGCGCGTGCCGACCAACAAACCGGTATCGAAGCCGGTATTCGCGCGGTGCTCGACAACGTAATCGCGCAAATGAGCAATTGGTCCGATACCTCGGACCTGAGCCGCTTCAACCGCGCGATGCCCGATAGCTGGGTGACGCTGCCTGAAGACTGCTTCACCGTATTGCAGGCAGCGTTGCAAACCGCGCGCGACAGTGGTGGTGCTTACGATCCGTCCGCGGGTCCGTTGGTGGACTTGTGGGGCTTCGGGCCGACCGGCAGGTGCAGCAGTGCACCGTCGCCCGACGACGTTGCACGCGTGCGCGCATCGTGCGGATGGCAGAAGTTGGAGATCGACGCCGCGCGGCATCGGGTACGTCAACCCGGCGGTCTTGCGCTGGATTTCTGCGCCATCGCCAAAGGCTTTGCAGTGGATGCGGTCTCGCATTATCTGGCCGCACAAGACATTGCCCATCATCTGGTCGAGATCGGTGGCGAATTGCGCGGGCAGGGCCTGAAACCCGACAGCATGCCGTGGTGGGTTGAGCTGGAATCCCCAACGGCCGATGGGGATCCAATCAAGCGCACACTGGTTGCGTTGCTGGGTTTGTCGATTGCCACGTCGGGCGACTACCGGCGCTATTTCGAGCAGGATGGCAAGCGCTATGCGCATACCATCGACCCGCGTACCGGTTATCCGGCCGCGCATGCACTGGCGTCGGTCACGGTGATCCATCGCGATTGCATGATGGCCGATGCGCTGTCCACCGCATTGACGGTGCTTGGCCCACAGGCCGGCCTGGCTTTCGCGCAGCGTCAGGCGCTGGCTGCAAGATTCCTGGTGCGCACACCCCATGGCTTCGATGAACTGACCACGCCGGCCTTTGCCGCGATGCTGTCATGACGCGCTGGTTCGGGTGGATCGTCCTGATCATCGGGCTTGTGCTGGCCCTGCTGGCGCCTGGTCGCCATGCGATTGCTGCGGGCGTGGTCATCGCCTATGCGGGATTCTGTGCCAACGTGATTGGCGCGCATCGTCGACGCCGTGCGGCACGCCTGGTTGCGTCCGCCGTTCCCGATGGCGCCACAAGGCCCACGCTGGTGGCTTATGCCAGCCAGACCGGCTTCGCGGAACAACTGGCCACGCAAACCGCGCGGGCCTTGCAGGGCGCCGGACTGCCCGTGCAATTGCTGTCGTTTGCCGAACTCGATGGCGCGCGGCTGGCGGGTTGTGGGCAGGCGTTGTTCCTGGTCAGCACCACGGGCGAGGGCGATGCCCCCGATACGGCATCGGGCTTCACGCGCAAGCTGCTGTCCGGTACTTCCCCCGATGCATTGAAGCAGTTGCGCTACGGCATCCTCGCGCTTGGCGACAGCAGCTATGCGCGTTTCTGCGCGTTTGGTCATGCACTGTCAGGATGGTTGCAACGGCAACAGGCGCAGCCGCTGTTCGATATGGTCGAAGTCGACAATGGCGATCCCGGTGCGCTGCGCCACTGGCAGAACCACTTGTCCGCTCTAAGTGGCGGTGCCGAGATCGAAGACTGGGAGCGTCCGCGCTACGGCCACTGGCAACTGGTGGAGCGCCACCTGCTCAATCCGGGCAGCCTCGGGGCGCCGGCCTATCATCTGGCGCTGCTGCCCGAGCAAGCGAAGGACCTTGCGTGGCAGGCCGGTGATATCGCCGAAGTCGGCCCATGCCAGCCGCCTGAGGTGGTAGCCCGTCTGCTCGACCGACTGGCGCTCGATGGCGCGGTGCTGGTCCGTTGCGACAGCCGTCCGATGCCATTGGCCCAGGCCTTGGCCACACGGCTGCCGTTGCCCGATGCACATATGCAGACGATGGCCGGACTGGCGCCGCAGCAACTGATCGATGCACTGCCCGCGCTGCCGCATCGCGAATACTCGATAGCGTCGCTGCCCGCCGATGGCCGCCTGGAATTGCTGGTGCGTCAGACCTATCGAGCCGACGGCGCGCTGGGCCTTGCTTCGGGGTGGCTGACCGAGTTCGCCCCAGAAGGCGCCCGGATTGCGCTGCGGGTCCGTACCAATCGCACATTCCATGCGCCTGCCGATGATCGCCCGTTGATCCTGATCGGCAATGGCACGGGATTGGCCGGCCTGCGTGCGCTGATCAAGACGCGCGCCGCGGCGGGTCAGCATCGCAACTGGCTATTGTTTGGCGAACGTTCCGCCGCGCATGATGATTTCCACGGGGCTGAACTGCAGGCATGGTCCGAGCAGGGCGTGCTGCAACGCATCGACCGTGCATGGTCGCGCGACGGGGGCATGCCGCATTACGTGCAGGATGCCGTGCGGGCGCAGGGCATCCTGATCGCGGAATGGGTGGCGCAGGGTGCTGCCATCTATGTCTGCGGCAGCCTGCAAGGCATGGCGGGCGGCGTGCATGCGGCGCTTGCCGAGATCCTGGGCGAAGCGCGCCTGCAGGACATGATTGGCTCGGGATATTACCGCCGCGACGTATATTAGGGCCGTTTTTGCGGCAGCGCAGGATCGCCTGCGCGATCACATTCCGCTATCCTCGCAGGTCAGTTGCCGCCGAGGAGATTCGATGTCCCGTCCTACCCGCCCCACCCGTGCGCTGGCACGCCTTGCCGTATCGGCCGCCTGGCTGGTTGCGGCTGTCAGCGTGTCAGCACAAGCCGCCGGCCCGGATAAATTCACGGTAGCCGGCTTGGAGAAACCTGCCACGGTGCTGGTGGATCGCTGGGGCGTGCCGCATATCTACGCCAATACGCTCTACGACGCGTTCTACGTGCAAGGCTTCATGGCCGCGCGCGACCGCTTGTGGCAGATCGATCTGTGGCGCAAACGCGGCCTGGGCGAGATGGCAAAAGACTTTGGACCAGCCTATGTCGAAGGCGACCGCATGGCGCGTGCCGTGCTGTTCCGCGGCGACATGTACCGCGAATGGCTTGCTTATGGCTCAGATGCCAAGCGTGTGGCAGAGGCTTTCGTGGCTGGCGTCAACGCCTACGTGGCGCAGGTGGAAGCGCATCCTGACCTGCTGCCGCCCGAGTTCAAGATCCTGAACTACAAGCCATCGCGCTGGCGCGCCGACGACATCGTACGTATCCGTCATCACGGACTGACGCTCAATTTCACCGGGGAAATCGATCGGGCGCAGATCTTCTGCTATGTGAAGCCAAACGCGGTGCGTGCCGACTGGGTGCGCCGCGAACTCGATCCGCCGGTCGAACCCAAAGTACCCGACGGTCTCGATACCTGCGCGGTACCGGCGGCCGAACTGCGCAAGGCCTATGACCTGGCCACGGCCGCGCCGCGCTTCCCGAAGGACGCGTGGTCGCAGGGCGGCACCAGCAAGGCCGAGAACATTCCGGTGGACCAACTCTATGCCACGGTCGATGCGTCGAGCGATACCGCGCGCAGCCTTGGCTCGAACAACTGGGTGATTGCGGGCAGCCGCACCACCACGGGCCGGCCAATCCTGGCCAATGATCCGCATCGCGCGCATGGCGCACCGAGCCTGCGCTATATCAGCCACCTCAATGCGCCGGGGCTGTCGGTGATCGGGGCCGGCGAGCCGTTCCTGCCCGGCATCTCGATTGGCCACAACGGCACGGTGGCGTTCGGCCTGACGCGATTCTATATGGACCAGGAAGATCTCTATGTCTACGAGACCAATCCCGCGCAGCCGCACGAGTACCGGTACAAGGGGCGTTGGGAGCCAATGGAGACTGTCACCGAGCAGATTGCCGTGCGTGGCGAGCCCACGCCGCGCAAGGTGACGATCGACTATACGCGCCACGGTCCGGTGCTCTATGCCGATGCCAAGGGCAATCGCGCCTATGCGTTGCGCGCGGCATGGCTGGACCTGGGCATGGCGCCGTACTTCGGTTCGATGGACTATATGCGCGCGCAAAACTGGGACCAGTTCCGCGCGGCAATGAACCGCTGGGGCGCACCGGGCGAGAACCAGGTCTATGCGGACCGCTTTGGCAATATCGGCTGGATCCCTGGTGGGCTGACTGTGAACCGGCCGAACTGGGACGGGCTGATGCCGGTGCCGGGCGATGGCCGCTATGAGTGGGCCGGCTACCGCAATATGGATGAACTGCCGTGGGCCTTCAATCCTGCGCCTGGCTTTGTGGTGACCGCCAACGAGAACAATATCCCGCCCAATCACCCTGCCGCGAAAATTGGCGTTGGCTACGAATGGAGCGACAGCTCGCGTGCACGCCGGCTCAAGGCATTGGTGGCTGCCAACGCGCGTAGCTCGCTGGAAGATTCGATGGCGTGGCAGAACGATACCGTCTCGCTGCCGGCGCAACGCGTGGTGGCGCTGGTCAAGCCGCTGAACAGCAGCGATGCCCAGGTGCAGCGCGGGCTCGACCTGCTGCGCAACTGGGATGGTAACGAGCGCGCCGATAGCGCACCGGCAGCGCTGTTCGAGGTCTGGTTCAGCAAGTACCTGCGCACCTCGATCGTACGCGCCGCGCTGTCTCAGGAAGGCTCGCGACTGGTGGGCGTAGCCGATGCCAGTCGCGTAATCGCGGTGCTGGAACGGCCCGATACGTGGATGACGGTCGACAAGCGCAACGAGATCATGATGGGGACGCTGAAGTCGGCCATGGTCGAGGTCGAAAAGAAGCTCGGTACCGATCCGAAGAGCTGGCAATGGGGCAAGCTACACACGGCCGTGTTCAACCATCCGCTCGATGCGATTCTCGATCCAGCCGTGCGCCAGCAATACGATGTCAACGCTGGACCGATCGGCGGGTCTTCATTCACGCCGATGAATACCAGCTACCGCAACAGCGACTTCCAGCTGACAGCCGGTGCATCGTTCCGCATGGTGCTGGATGTGGGCAACTGGGATGCGTCGCGCGTGGTGAACACGCCGGGCCAGTCGGGTAATCCGGCCAGCCCGCACTACCGCGACCTGGCGCCGCTGTGGGCCAAGGGCGAGTATTTCCCGCTGGTGTATTCGAGAAAGGCCGTGGAGAAGGAAAGCCGGGAGAAGGTTGAGCTCGTGCCGCAGTGACAGCGGTAATTTTTCCTGTCGGTTTACTCCCCTCTCCCGCACGCGGGAGAGGGGCGGGGGAGAGGGCCAGCGCATCAAGACGCGAGGTCGGCAAGCAGAACCTCATGCCCTCATCCCCAACCCCTCTCCCACGCCGTGGGAGAGGGGAGAAAACCCAAAGGTTCTTCAACCCCTACAACGCCATCTCCAGCACCCTTGCCACATGCATTGCCTCACGTCCGGCGCCATCATGAATCTGATGCCGGCAACTGGTGCCGTCGGCCACCACCAGCGTTTGCGCATCGGCCTTGCGCACTGCTGGCAGCAGTGACAGCTCGCCCATCTTCATCGACACCTCGTGATGTTCGGCCTCGTAGCCGAAGCTGCCGGCCATGCCGCAGCATGACGATTCGATCAGTGAGGTCTTGAGTTCCGGAATCCAGCCGAGCACCTGTTCCACGGGGCGTACGGCGTCGAATGCCTTCTGGTGGCAGTGACCGTGCAGCAGTGCCTGCGCATGGCCGATTGGCTTCAGCGTGGGCGTGAAGCGCCCGGCACCATGTTCGCGCACCAGGAACTCCTCGAACAGGAAGGCGTTGTCGGCAAGCTGGCGCGCCGCATCCCCATAGCCGTACTGCAGGAATTCATCGCGCATCGACAGCAGGCATGACGGTTCGAGTCCGACCACCGCCACGCCGCGCGATACGAAGGGCAGCAGCGTATCAAGGGAGCGCCGGGCTTCGGCCTTGGCTTCATCGACCAGGCCCGCCGCCAGGAACGTGCGGCCGCAGCATAGCGGGCGTTCACCGGGCACGCCCGACAGATGCACGGTGTACCCGGCGGCTTCCAGCACGCGCTGCGCGGCGCGCGCATTGTCGGGCTCCATATGGTTGTTGAAGGTATCCACGAACAGTACGACTTCCTTGTCCGCTGCCGGCTTGCTGGCATAGTCATCGCGCAGGAAGGCCGCTTGCCAGCGCGGCAACGAGCGCCGGGCGGACAGGCCGAACAGGCGCTCGCTCAACTGCGGCAGGCCCGGTACGCGATCGCGCAGGTTGAACAGCCACGGCAGCTTGCTGGCAAGGCCGGCATAGCGCGGCAGGAATGCCACCAGCCTGTCGCGCGTGCGCAGTCGGCCCGCGCTGGCATTGGCGGCACGTACTTCGATCTTCATCTTCGCCATGTCGATGCCGGTGGGGCAATCGCGCTTGCAGCCCTTGCATGACACGCACAGGTCCATGGTCTCCTTGACGGCCGGGTCGAGCAGGCCTTCGCTGCCGAGTTGGCCCGACAAGGCGAGCCGCAATGTATTGGCGCGCCCGCGCGTCAGGTGCTGTTCATCGCGCGTGACCCGATAGCTCGGGCACATGGTGCCGGCGTCGAACTTGCGGCAATGCCCGTTGTTGTTGCACATCTCCACCGCGGCTGCCAGGCCGCGCGCGGGATCGAGCCCGGTACCGGGCGCGCTTTCGGCTTCGGTCACCGGGTCGCGCGTGACGTTCCATGCCGACCAGTCCAGCGTCGGCTGAATGGGTTTGACGGTATAGGAAGGTGGAAAGCGGAACAGCGCCGTCTCATCCATCTTCGGCGTGCCCACGATCTTGCCCGGGTTGCAACGGTTCTCGGGATCGAACAGTGCCTTAACCTCGGCAAAGGCCTGCGCCAGCGCCGGGCCAAACTGCCAGGCCACCCATTCGCCGCGGCAAAGGCCGTCGCCGTGCTCGCCCGAATACGCGCCCTTGTATTCGCGCACCATCGCCGCGGCTTCCTCGGCAATCGCACGCATCTTCGCGGCACCATCGCGACGCATGTCGAGAATCGGGCGGACATGCAAGGTGCCCACGCTGGCGTGGGCATACCACGTGCCGCGTGTGCCGTGCTTGTGGAACACCTCGGTCAGGCGCGAGGTGTACTCGGCCAGGTGTTCGAGCGGTACGGCGCAATCTTCGATAAACGATACCGGCTTGCCGTCGCCCTTCATGCTCATCATGATGTTCAGGCCAGCCTTGCGCACTTCCCACAACGCTTTCTGCGGTCCGGCCTCGGGCATCTCTACCACGGAGCCGGGCAGGCCAAGGTCGGCCATCAGCTCGACCAGTTGCTGCAGGCCTTGCAGCGTGGCGTCGCGGTCTTCACCGGCAAACTCCACCAGCAGGATGGCCTCGGGCTCGCCAACCAATGCCTTGTCGATCACGGGCCGGAAGGCCGGGTTGTTGCGCGCCAGGTCGATCATGGTGCGATCGACCAGTTCCACCGCCGCCGGCTTGAGCGCCACGATATGGCGCGTGAGGTCCATCGACTGGTAGAAGGTCGGGAAATTGACCACGCCGAGCGTCTTGTGCGTGGGCAGCGGTGCGAGCTTCAGCGTGATATGGCGGAAGTACGCCAGCGTGCCTTCGGAACCGACCAGCAGATGGGCCAGGTTGACACTGCCGTCGCTGGTGTAGGGGCGTTCGTTCTGTGGATCGAAGATATCGAGGTTGTAGCCGCCCACGCGGCGGAGCACCTTTGGGTACATCTGCGCGATGGCCTCGCGCTCGCGTTCGGCAATGCGCCGCACGCCATCGGCGATGACACGATGCGGCGCGCTATCGGCCGGCCAGTCGGCATCGAAGCGCACGTCCTCGCCGCTGGCCAGGATCGCCTGCACGCCCAGCACGTTATGCACCATGTTGCCGTACTGGATCGAGCGCGAACCGCACGAGTTGTTGCCGGTCATGCCGCCAATCGTGCATTGCGCGGCGGTGGAGACATCCACCGGAAACCACAGGCCATGCGGCTTGAGCCACGCGTTCAGGTGATCGAGCACGATGCCGGGCTGCACGGTCACCGTGCGCGCCTGTGCATCGAAGTCGATGATCTGGTTCAGGTACTTGCTGTTGTCGATGACCAGCGCCTCGCCCACGGTCTGGCCACATTGGCTGGTGCCACCACCGCGCGGCAGCAGAGGCGCCTTGAGATCGCGCGCAATATCGAGCGCAAGCCGGGCGTCGGCTTCATCGCGCGGTACCACCACGCCAAGCGGCATGATCTGGTAGATCGACGCATCGGTGGCGTAGCGGCCACGGCTGGCGGTGTCGAACAACACTTCGCCGCGTAGCTCGGCGGCCAGGCGCCGGTACAGCGGCGATTGCAGGGCATGGGCGGAAGTCGCGCCAGGCATGAAGCGCAGCGGCTGCACGCCGGGCGGCGTGGGGGTGGTCGGCAAGGCCATGGGCGGGGATGTCTCCGGTTGCGAGCACTGGTGGACACCGCCCTGGCTTGCGCACGCGCGGTCGCGCGTGACGCCATGGTCAGGCGGCGGCGTCCTGTGCGCGTTCTAGTTCGGCGATCAGCGCGTCGTGCTTGTGTTGCAAGTGCGCGCGCAGGATGTCACGCAGGGCCGCGCCGTCGCGCTTCGCCAGGGCATCGAGCATGGCGCTGTGCTCGCGCACGGCCAGGTCCCATTTGTCGTGGTCGAAGTTCGAACGGAAGCGCAGCGCCTGGATGCGCAGGTTGATGCGTCGATAAGTCTCCTCAAGGATCGGATTGCGCGCCGCCGCGTTGATGGCGTCGTGGATGCGCCGGTTCAGCGCGTAGTAGTTGGGCAGGTCGCGCCGCGCGTGGCACGCCAGCATTTCATAGTGCAGGGCGCGGATCTCGTTGAGCTCCGCTTCGGTGATGCGCTGGCAGGCCAGCTCGCCGGACATGGCCTCCAGCGCGCCCATCATCTCGAACAGGTGGTTGATCGATTCCTGCGACAGCACCACGACCTCGGCGCCCCGGTTCGGCAGCAGCGTCACAAGTCCGTCGCCGGCCAGCACCTTGAAGGCCTCGCGCAACGGTGTGCGCGACACCTGCAGCATGTCGCACAGCACGCGTTCGTTGAGCCGCGTGCCGGGCGCGAGGTCGCCTTCCATGATCATCGTGCGCAGGCGCTGGGCTACCGCCACATGCAGGATCTGGCGGTCGACGGCGTGCGAGGCGGAAGTCGGATTTGTGCTCATTAGGGATCGCGTGGCTTGACAGTATTGTATTCAAAAACTAATCTGGGGCAAGCACGAACTGCGTTCCGGCGTCACTGGCCCTGCCCGGAACCAAGCAACGACTGGCATTAAAGCCTTGTAGTTGTTGATTTATAAGGCTTTGTAGCGGAGCGGCAGGTGTTTGCACCCGCCAACATTATCCCGCATGCCGGACCTGCAGTGCATCCCAGATTTTTGAATACAAAATTCAAACGTAAGGACACGAGGCGACATGATCCGACTGAATTCCCATCCCAGCGGCCGGCATTTCCTGCAGATTCCAGGACCCACCAACGTGCCCGACCGCGTGTTGCGCGCGATGGACTACCCGACCATCGACCACCGTGGCCCCGAGTTCCAGCAACTGGGCAAGAAGGTGCTGGCCGATATCCGCAAGATCTTCCAGACCGCCCAGCCCGTGGTGATCTACCCCGCGTCAGGTACTGGCGCATGGGAGGCTGCGCTGGTGAATACCTTGTCGCCCGGCGACAAGGTGCTGATGTACGAGACCGGTCATTTCGCCTCGCTGTGGAAGAAGATGGCCGACAAGCTCGGGCTCAATCCCGAATTCATCGTGGGCGACTGGCGCCATGGCGTGGACGCCGCGGCCATTGGCGCGCGCCTGGCCGATGACCGCAACCACGAGATCAAGGCCGTCTGCGTGGTGCACAACGAAACCTCGACCGGCGTTACCTCCGACATTGCCGCCGTGCGGCGGGCCATCGATGGTGCCGGTCACCCGGCGCTGCTGCTGGTGGACACGATCTCGTCGTTGGGTTCGGTCGACTATCGCCATGACGAGTGGGGTGTCGATGTCACGGTCTCGGGCTCGCAGAAGGGCTTGATGCTGCCGCCGGGCATCTCGTTCAATGCGGTCAGCCAGAAGGCGATCGCGGCCTCGGCCAACGCGAAGTTGCCGAAGGCCTTCTGGGGCTGGGACGAGATCCTGGAATCGAACAAGAACGGCTTCTGGCCGTACACGCCGGCCACCAATCTGCTCTACGGCCTGTCCGAGGCCTGCGACATGCTGCTCGAAGAAGGCCTGCCGAACGTGTTCGCGCGCCATCATCGCCACGCCGAGGCCACGCGTGCCTGCGTGACCGCGTGGGGCCTGGAGATCCTGTGCCAGAACCCGGCCGAGTACAGCCCCGCGCTGACCGCCGTGGTGATGCCTGATGGCCACAACGCCGACGCGTTCCGCAAGGTCACGCTCGAGAACTTCAATATGTCGCTGGGTCAGGGTTTGTCGAAACTGTCCGGCAAGGTCTTCCGCATTGGCCATCTGGGCGACTTCAACGACCTGACGTTGATGGGCACGCTGGCTGGCGTGGAGATGGGCCTGGCGCTGGCAGGCGTGCCGCACCAGTCTGGCGGCGTGCTGGCGGCAATGGAAAGCCTGCGCAACGCGGCGTTGAAGCCGGCACTGCGCGCCGCCTGATGCAGCAAACGGAGGCGGCCCCGCAGAGGCCGCCCCGGCTTAACCAAAGGAGACAGACCATGACGTACCGTTATGCCGTGCGCGCGCTTGCGTGCGCTTCGCTGTTTGGTGTCGCGCTGGCCGCCGCGCCGGCTTTTGCCTGGGAACCAACCAAGCCTGTCGAAGTGGTCGTACCGTTCAGCGCAGGCGGTGCATCGGATCAGATGGCGCGCTCGATCCAGGGCATCATCGCCAAGCACAAGCTGATGAACCAGCCGATGATCGTGGTGAACAAGGCGGGCGCCAGCGGTGCGGAAGGTCTGATGGACACCAAGGCCTCGAAGGGAGATGCCCACAAGCTGCTGGTCACGTCGTCGGCGCTTTACACGGTGCCGATGATCAGCCAGTTGCCGTTCAACTGGCGCGACCTTACGCCGGTGGCCATGGTGGCGATGGATGAGTTCGTGCTGTGGACCAATGCCGAGGCGCCGTACAAAACGCCGTCCGACTACATCGCCGAGGTAAAGAAGGCCCCGAACAAGTTCAAGATGGGTGGCACGAGTTCGAAGCGCGAGGACCAGATCATTACCGCGCAGACCGAACGCAAGGCCGGCGTGCGCTTCATCTACATCCCCTACAAGGGCGGTGGCGAAGCGGCGACGCAGCTGTCGGGCAAGCATATCGATTCCAACGTCAACAATCCGTCCGAATCGATCGGCCAGTGGCGTGCCGGTGAACACCGCGCGCTGTGCGTGTTCGCCCCCGAGCGCATGCACTATTCGGCCA
Source organism: Cupriavidus sp. (assembly GCF_057315035.1). Classification (NCBI taxonomy): domain Bacteria; kingdom Pseudomonadati; phylum Pseudomonadota; class Betaproteobacteria; order Burkholderiales; family Burkholderiaceae; genus Cupriavidus; species Cupriavidus sp. The sequence continues at coordinate 145,630 of NZ_DBHKYV010000004.1, forward strand.
AGATCACCGCCACGCAGAGCTGGGGCGATATTCCCACGTGCAAGGAGCAGGGCCTGGACGTGCAATACCAGATGCTGCGCGTATTCATGCTGCCCGGTGGCGTGACACCTGACCAGCAGAAGTATTACGTCGAACTGATGCAGAAGGTAGTGGCGACGCCCGAGTGGAAGGAATACCTCGAGAAGAACGCGCTCAAGAACGATTTCATCACGGGCCCCAAACTCACCGAGTTCCTGACCACGGACGAGACGCGCCACAAGGACATCATCAGGGAAGCAGGATTCGTGGCGGCGGCGAAGTAAAGCATCGCTGCTGGTTTTCTCCCCTCTCCCGCACGCGGGAGAGGGGCGGGGGAGAGGGCTGGCCTTTCGCGATGCGACGTCGTGGTTTGCACCGCTGGCCCTCTCCCCCAACCCCTCTCCCGCCGTGCGGGAGAGGGGAGCAAACACACAGGAGACGAATCCCCATGACCGAACAAACACACGACGCCACCGCGCCGGCGGCAATATCGGTGCGCACGGCGGAGATTGCCGTGGCGGTACTGATTGCCATCGGCGCGGTGGTCGTGATGGTGACCAACTACCAGATCGGTGCCGGCTGGGCACCCGATGGTCCGGAGGCCGGCTATTTTCCGTTGCGTATCGGCGCATTGATCTTTATCTCGTGCGTGGTGGTGCTGTGGCAGGCCTTGCGCGCGCAGAACGATGCGGTCTTCGTGACCGTGCCGCAACTGAAGCAGGTGGCCGTGATCCTGGTGCCGCTGACCGTCTATGTGGCGTTGATCGCGTTCCTCGGCATCTACGTGGCATCGGCGATCTTCATCGCGGGCTTCATGCTGGTGATCGGCAAGTTTGCATGGTGGCGCGCGGTGCTGGCTGGCGTGGCCATCAACGCGGTGCTGTTCTGGATCTTTGAAATGCAATTCCGCGTACCGCTGCCCAAGGGGCCGCTTGAAGCGGCCTTCGGATTCTGAGGGGACGGGCATGGAAGAACTCAATGCATTGATGGGCGGCTTTGCCGTCGCGATGTCGTGGCACAACGTTGGCCTGATGCTGGTGGGCATCCTGCTCGGCATCGTGGTGGGCGTGCTGCCCGGCCTGGGTGGCCCCAATGGCGTGGCCATCCTGTTGCCGCTGACATTCTCGATGGAACCCACGTCGGCCATCATCATGCTGTCGTGCATCTACTGGGGCGCGCTGTTCGGCGGTGCGATCACGTCGATCCTGTTCAATATTCCCGGCGAGGCATGGTCGGTGGCGACCACGTTCGACGGCTATCCAATGGCGCAGCAGGGCGAGGCCGGGCGCGCGCTGACCTCGGCCTTTACCGGGTCGTTCCTGGGCGCACTGGCGGGCGTGCTGCTGATCACGTTCCTGGCGCCGATGGTGGCAAAGTTCGCGCTGCGCTTCGGACCACCGGAGTTCTTTGCGGTCTACTTCCTGACGTTCTGCAGCTTTATCGGCATGGGCAAGGAAGCCAAGGCCAAGATCGTGATCGCGATGTGCATGGGCTTTGCACTCGCGGCGGTGGGCATGGACACGGTATCGGGTACGTTGCGCATGACCTTCGGGTCCACCGAGTTGCTGCGCGGTTTTGATTTCCTGGTGGTGGTGATTGGCCTGTTCGGCATCAGCGAGATCCTGATGACGATGGAAGAGGGCATCGCGTTCCGCGGCAAGCGTGCCAATATCGACCTCAAGGTGGTGCTGAAGACCTGGGCCGAACTGCCGCGCTACTGGATGACGCTGATCCGTTCGTCAATCATCGGCTGCTGGCTGGGTGTGACGCCGGGCGGTGCCACGGCGGCGTCGTTCATGGGCTATGGCGTGGCCAAGCGTTTCTCGCGCAAGCGTGAGACGTTCGGCAAGGGCAATGTCGAAGGCGTGATTGCCCCCGAATGCGCGGCGCATGCGGCAGGTACCAGTGCACTGCTGCCGATGCTGGCGCTGGGTATTCCCGGCTCGGCCACGGCGGCCGTGTTGCTCGGTGGCCTGATGATCTGGGGCCTGCAACCGGGGCCGCTGCTGTTCACGGAGCAGAAGACGTTCGTGTGGGGCCTGATCGCCAGCATGTACCTCGGTAATCTGGCCGGATTGATCGTGGTGCTGTCGACGGTGCCGCTGTTTGCCGCGATCCTGCGCATTCCGTTTGCGATCATCGCACCGCTGATCCTGGTGGTCTGCGCGATCGGCGCATTCACGGTGCACAACGCCATGTTCGACGTCTGGCTGATGCTGATCTTCGGCGTGATTGGCTACGTGCTCAAGAAGCTCGACTATCCGCTGGCGCCCCTGGTGCTGGCACTGGTGCTGGGTGACCGGGCCGAGGATGCGTTCCGCCAGACCATGCTGATGTCGCAAGGCGAGATGAACGTGTTCTGGTCGAATGGCCTGGTTGGCACCATCATGGCGCTGGCCATCGTGATCCTGGTGTGGCCCGTGATTGGTGGCCTGTTCGAGAAAGCCCGGCGACGCTCGCCGGGCGACGTCGAGGGTCAGTCGACGTAGAACAGGATGCTGATGAACTGGCAGAAGCTGCCGCCGAGTACGAACAGGTGCCAGATGCCGTGGAAGTGGCGCACCTTCTCGTCGAACAGGAAAAAGCCGATGCCGGCCGTGTAGATCGCGCCGCCTGCCACCAGCCAGTACAGGCCGGCGGCGGGCAGTGCGGCCATCAGTGGCTGGAACGCGATCAGCACCAGCCAGCCCATGATCACGTAGATCGACAGCGACAGCACGCGGGTGCGATGGCCGATCCATAGTTCCTGGACGATGCCGATGGCGGCCAGGCCCCAGTTGATGCCAAACAGTGCCCAGCCCCACGGGCCGCGCAACGTGACCAGTGCAAACGGTGTATAGCTGCCGGCGATCAGCAGGTAGATGGCGCAGTAGTCAAGCCGCCGGAAGATGTCCTTGGTCGGCCCGCGTACGCTGTGATAGACAGTGGAGATCGTGTACAGCAGCACCAGCGTGGTGCCGTAGACGACCGAGCTGATGACCTTCCACGCGTCGTGGTACAGCGCCGATGAGGTGACCAGCACCGCCATGCCGGCTGCGGAAAGTACCGCGCCTGCCAGGTGACTGTATCCATTGAACCGTTCGCCGCGATACATCCCGAATGCTCCGTTTGCGTGGTTGGGCCAACGGGCATTGTGGCATGGATCGCGGAGATCACGCTGATTGCCTGACGATGCAGGGTTATTTCATCATCTGGAAATGCTTGAGCGTGCGGGCATTGGCGGCCTTGGCTGCCGCATCCACGTAGTGCACGCCTTGATTTCGCGCAAATGCATGCTGGCACCCGGCGTAGCTGTGGATTTCAACGAGGGCATTGTCTTGTAATGTCTCGATGATCTGTGTGCGCGCCGTCGCTGGCACGAATTCGTCCTGCTCGGCGATATGCATCAGCAACGGCTTCGAGATCTTCGACGCTTCGCCCAGATGCTTGTCGATACCGACGCCGTAGTACGACACCGCTGCATCGGCGCCGGTACGCGTGGCCGTCAGGTAGGCCAGCAGTCCGCCCAGGCAGTAGCCCACGGTGCCAACCCCACCTTTGACGCCAGGCTGCTGACGGACGGCAGTGATCGTGGCATCGATATCGGCCACACCCTTGTCCACGTCGAACGCGGTGTAGAGCGCCAGTGCCTTTTTCCATTCGGCTTCGGTCTGGTCGGTCAGTTCGACATTGGGCTCCTGCCGCCAGTAAAGGTCCGGACAGATGGCCACGAAGCCTTCGCGCGCAAAGTTGTCGCAGGTTTCGCGCATGTCGGCATTGATGCCAAAGATTTCCTGGATCACCACGATCGCGGTGCCGCGCGCGTTGGCGGCATCGGGCGTGGCAAGGTAGGCGGCAAAGCTGCCGTCGGGCACGGTGATGGTGATGCGTTGCGACATGGCGGTCTCCGGTGGTGGGAAGCAGGAACGGCGAACCCAACCAGCTTAGTCGAAGCCCGTGACGATCGCGGGCCACCTTGCATTTATGGCGCCCATCATCTTTCATAAAAACTTCCGCCTGCTGTCTCTCCCAACCGCCAGGAGTACGCATCATGCCCTTTGCTGCCGCCAAGGATGGAACCGATATTTTCTACAAGGACTGGGGCAGTGGCCGCCCGATTGTCTTTTCGCACGGATGGCCACTCAATAGCGATGCCTGGGACGCGCAGGTGCAGTTCTTCCTGCTGCAGGGTTTTCGCGTGATCGCGCATGACCGGCGCGGCCATGGCCGCTCGGGGCAGCCGTCCGACGGCAATGACATGGATACCTATGCCGACGACCTGGCCGCGGTGCTCGACAAGCTCGATGTCAAGGACGCCGCGCTGGTTGGTCATTCCACTGGTGGTGGCGAAGTGGCCCATTACATCGGCCGCCATGGCACGAAGCGCGTGGCCAAAGCCGTGTTGATTGGCGCGGTGCCACCGCAGATGCTCAAGACCGCCACCAATCCCGGCGGCTTGCCGATGGACGTGTTCGACGGAATCCGCAAGGGCGTGGCCGAAAACCGCTCGCAGTTCTACCGCGACCTCGCCATGCCATTCCATGGTTACAACCGTCCGGGCGCCAAGCCGTCGCAAGGCATCATCGATGCATTCTGGGCCCAGGGCATGACTGGCGGCATCAAGGGCCAGTACGAATGCATCAAGCAGTTTTCCGAGGTCGACTACACCGAGGACCTGAAGAAAATCGACAAGCCCACGCTGATCCTGCACGGCGAGGATGACCAGATCGTACCGATCGACAACGCCGGCCGGCTATCCGCGAAGATCGTCAAGGATGCGGAACTGAAAACCTATCCGGGTTTCTCGCACGGCATGTGCGCGGTCAACGCCGACGTCATCAACGCGGATCTGCTGGCGTTTTTGAAGAAGTAAGCGCCTGAAGCAGGCTCCCCTCTTCCGCGCGCGGGAGAGGGGAGAAAGAAACAGAAATTCAAAGATAGTCAAACACCCGTTTGTGGTGCCATCGTCACGTAGTTGACACATCAAGTCTACAGACTGCGCCTCTCGCCAGGGTATCCCCCTCGTGCGAGGGGTGCCCCCGCCAGTAGCAAACCAGAAAATCCAACGCGGCCGAGAATGCATCCGGGCACCTGACAGGTTCACGCTCGGCCCGCTGCTCGGACCTCGAAACATGAAAACCAGAAAACCTGTTCCCGTCTACGGACTGGGCAGGCCGGCCCTGGGTGCCGGCGTGCTTTGTCTGGCCCTGTTGTTGAGCGCTTGCGGAGGCGATGACAACAACACCACACCGCCGACGACTGGCGGTGGCAGCGGCACCACGCCCGCTGCCTGTTCCTCGGCGCATTGCGCGCCGGCGCCATGAACCGTGCGCGGCCATACCTCATCCTTCCATTCGACCCAGATCAGGCATGACATTCAATCCTTCCAAGCGCAAGTTCCTGCGCAGTACTCTCGGCACCGCCGCGGCTGCCGCCACGCTGGCTTCGTTCCCGCCCAGCATTCGCCGCGCACTGGCCATTGAAGCGAATAACGCCACCGGCACCATCCAGGACGTCAAGCATGTGGTGATGCTGATGCTGGAAAACCGCGCGTTCGACAGTTACTTCGGCACGTTCAAGGGCGTGCGCGGATTTGGCGACCGCTTTGCGATTCCGCTGGCCAATGGCCAGAACGCGTTCTTCCAGACCGATGCCACCAGCAAGACCATCACGCCGTACCGGCTCGATGCGACCAAGGGCAATGCACAGCGCGCGGGCAGCACGCCGCATACATGGCCCGATGCGCAGGCAGCCTGGGATCACGGGCGCATGAACCGTTGGCCGGTGGCCAAGAAGACGCTGTCGATGTCGTACTACGAACAGCCCGAGATTCCGTTCCAGCATGCGCTGGCCGAGGCCTTTACGCTGTGCGACGCGTATCACTGCTCGATGCACACGGGCACCATCCCGAACCGCCTGTACTACTGGACCGGTACCAACGGCCCGAGCGGCGCCAACGTGGCGGCCATGGTCAACGAGTTCAATGGCGGCAACGATGTGGGCCCGTCGACCGATGGCTGGACGTGGAAGACATATGCGGACCGGCTCGTCGATGCCGGCGTGAGCTGGAAGGTCTACCAGAGCCTTGACGACAACTACGGCTGCAACGAGATGATGAGCTTCCGCCATTGGCGCGCGGCCATGGAGTCGATGCCGGCCGCGCGTCGGCCGAGTGCCACCGTGGGCTTGTCGCCGGCCTACAATCCCGCGATCGACGATGCGTTGAGTCCGCTGGCCAAGGGCTTCGGCAACACCATGCCGGACGGCTTCCTGCAATCGCTGCGCGACGACGTGCAGAACGGCAACCTGCCGTCGGTGTCGTGGATCATCGCGCCTTCGACGTATAGCGAACACCCGGGACCTTCCAGCCCCGCACAGGGTGGCTGGTATGTGCAACAGGTGCTCGACGCCCTGACCGCCAACCCCGAGGTCTGGAGCCAGACGGTACTGCTGATCAATTACGACGAGAACGATGGTTTCTTCGACCATCTGGCGCCGCCGTCGGCACCGTCGCGCAATGCCGATGGATCGCTGGCCGGTGGCAGTACGCTGGCCGATGCCGACATGGCTTTCGAATACCACAACTACACGCCCGCCACGAGCAACCAGTCGGCGATGGACGGCAAGCCCTACGGGCCCGGGCCGCGTGTGCCGTTATGGGTGGTGTCGCCATGGAGCCGCGGCGGCTGGGTCAATTCCCAGATCTTCGACCATACCTCGACGCTGCTCTTCCTGGAAAAGCGCTTCGGGGTCAAGGAGCCGCAGATCGGCGCCTATCGACGTGCGGTCTGTGGTGACCTGACCTCGGCGTTCAACTTCGTCAATCCGAACAACGAAGCACTGCCGACCCTGGGCGGACGTACCACGAAGGTGGCGGTGGACAGCCTGGCGTTGTCGCAAAAGGCATCGGCGGCGATTCCGGTGCCGGCTACACCGGTCGCACCCACGCAGCAGACTGGTACGCGCGCGTCGCGGGCGCTGCCGTACGAACTGCATACGACCTCGCGCGCCGATGCCGGTGGCAAGACGGTAACGCTGATGTTCGCCAACACCGGCAGCGCAGGCGCGGTGTTCCACGTCTACGACAAGCTGCATCTCGATGCCATTCCGCGCCGCTATGTGGTGGAAGCGGGCAAGAGCCTCGATGGCGTGTGGAGTGTGGCCGCCGATGCTGGTAAATACGATCTCTGGGTACTGGGACCGAATGGCTACCACCGCGAGTTCATTGGTGACCTCAATGAGCAGGCGGCGGCCGGTGGCGCCGACATCCAGGTCTGCTATGAACCTTGCGATCCGCCGGTGCTGCAGGTGAAGCTGTACAACCGTGGCGACAAGGCCTGCACCTTCAATGTCAGCGCGCAGGCGTATCGCACCGATGGCCCGTGGAGCCAGAGCGTGGCACCGGGCCGTGTGGGCGAACTGACGTGGACGCTGGGCGACAGCGGCAACTGGTACGACTTTGTCATTGGCTGCGATATCGCACCAGCGTTCCGGCGTCGCGTGGCGGGCCGTATCGAGACCGGCAAGGACTCGGTCAGCGATCCGGCGATGGGACAGGTCGCATAAGCGTTGCACAGGCGCCGGCCGGCATGGCGTGTACACTTGCCGGCTGGCGCCTGGATTGCCTTGTGCGGCCAGGCGTGACTCCTGAGAACCCGACACGACTGAATCTCATGAAGAAAATTTCCCTGTTGTTTGCTGCCGTTGCGCTGGCCGCTTCGGGCCTTGCCGTCGCTGCCGAAACGCTGCCCTCGGGCGTGGTGGTCGACACCGTGACCAAGGGCACCGGTGCATCGCCGAAGGCCACCGATACGGTCAAGGTGCACTATCGCGGCACGCTGACCGATGGCACCGAGTTCGACAGCTCGTACAAGCGTGGCCAGCCGATCTCGTTTCCGCTGAACCGCGTGATTCCGTGCTGGACCGAAGGCGTACAGAAGATGCAGGTCGGCGGCAAGGTCAAGCTGACCTGCCCCGCATCGACCGCATACGGTGCGCGCGGCGTGCCGGGCACGATCCCGCCCAATGCGACGCTGAATTTTGAAGTGGAGCTGCTGGGTATTGGCGGCTGATTGACATGGCCGGCGTGGTAGCTGCCGGCCTGCTTCCCCCGGTTCCCCTGCTGTGTGCTCCGTACACGCAGCAGAGGGAAACAAGCCGGATGATCGAACGCATATAAATACAAGAGGATCCCCGCGTGGATTCCGTGATCCTTATCGTTGTGCTCGGTGCCATGGTCGCCGGGTTTGTGCAGGGGCTTTCCGGATTCGCGTTCGGCATGGTGGCCATGTCGTTCTGGGCCTGGGGCGTCGAGCCCCATATGGCCGCGGCGATGTCGGTCTTCGGCTCGCTGACCGGCCAGTTGCTGGCAGCCTTCACGGTACGCCGCAGGTTTCATCTGGCCGCGGTGCTGCCCTTCCTGCTCGGTGGCATCGTCGGCATTCCGATTGGCGTCAGCCTGCTGCCGCTGCTCGACGTCAACCTGTTCAAGCTCTGCCTGGGCAGCGTGCTGGTGATCTGCTGCCCGATCATGCTGTTTTCCAGCCGAATCCCGCGCATTCATCACGGCGGACGCATTGCCGACGCGGTGGTCGGCGGCATTGGCGGCATCATGGGTGGCATTGGCGGCTTCACCGGCGTGGTGCCCACGCTCTGGTGCACGCTGCGCGGCTTCGACAAGGACAAGCAGCGCGTGGTGATCCAGAACTTCAACCTGGGCGCGTTGCTGGTGACGATGGGCGTCTATATCGCCAGCGGCATCATCACGCGCGACATGCTGCCGATGTTTGCCATCGTGGCACCGGCCATGCTGATTCCCACGCTGATCGGCACGCGTGTCTATATCGGCATCAGCGACCTGATGTTCCGCCGCATCGTGCTGACGTTGCTGAGTTGCTCGGGCGTGGCAATGCTGGCCTCATCGATACCGAAATTGATCGCCTGATTGTGCGCTTTGCAGCCCTTTATTGGCGGGCGGCAGCGTTTTTCATGCGGGTTTATACTTACGGCCGCTCCCAGCCGTTTTATTGCCTATCGTTCAGACAGGCACGTCGCCGCCTTCGCGGCGAGCCCGCTTTCCGCCACATCATGAACACGCGTTTTTATCTTTTCTGCGCCACTACGTGGGCGGCAGCCGCCATCCTAATCCTCGGCAACGGGTCCATGGCCATGGACGCGCTCAGCGGTGTGGTGGTGCTGGCCGGCTTCGACCTGTTGCGCCCCTGACGGCAATTTTTGCGTGCATACGCACCAGATTGCTGCTTTGCACGATGATGCGCAGGGTATGCGCGATCAGTGATGGCGATTTCGATGTCTGACGTCTAGGCTTACTGTTGGCCCGTGCGGTTTTGCTGCACGATGTTATCCAACCGTTTGCAGGAGATGTTGATGAAGGCGTTCACGATTGCATTGGCAGTTGCGGTATTTGTCCCCGGACTGGCGTTTGCGGCCGGGCCGGCCAATCCTGCCGACCGCTATGACTACAACATGCGCACGACCAACAAGGACGGGTATGTACCCGACCCGGCTCGCGCAACCAACAAGGACGGCTATGTACCTGATGCCGCCCGGTCAGGCGACAAGTTCGACCCGTACACCCAGGGCGCGAACCAGAGCACGTCGTCGGCGCTGACGGATTCGAAAAGCACGCAGAAGAAGTCCGGCAAGTCGCAAAAGAAATCGCCGACTCCGTCCGCTTCGAAGTGAAGTTGGTCCTGAGGTAGAAATGGCCCCGCAAAGCGGGGCCATTTTCGTTAACTTTTCCGTTACCGGGGCAGGCGCGCTTCGATGCGCCCAATCAACCGCTGCATCGCACCACGCAGCAGGGTGTCGGACATGACCTGGGCGCTGCTGCTTGCCAGTATCCGGTACACATCGCCACGGCTGACCTTGGTGACCTTCGCGGGGTCGAGCCACGCATCGTTTTCCACCAGCAATGCCAGCGTTTCCAGTCCGATCAGGATCGGCCACAGGCAGGCCAGCCGCAGACGGATCGCGGTACGCGGTAGCGCAAACGTGTAGGCCATGGCCTCGCGGAACTGATCGAGCGAGAGTCGCAACAGTTCGCCCAACATCGGCTGGGCACGCCGCGAGTTCGCGGGATCGAGCAGATCCTGCGGTGTCAGGCCATGGCGGTCGAGAATGGCGGTCGGCAAGTAGCAACGGCCGATGCGCAGGTCCTTGCCGCAGTCGCGCAGCACGTTCACCATCTGGAGTGCCTGGCCGAAACGCACGCCACGGCGCAGCATCGTATCGAGCGGCGCCTTGAAGGTGCCGGGCAGATGCGCATCGGTCATCGTGGTCCAGAACTCTCCGACACAACCCGCCACCAGATAGGTGTAGCGATCGAGCTCGGCCAGCGTCTGCAGTGCAGCCACCTGGCCCGAGCGCTCGTCCGGGAAGGTGCGTAGGTCGAACTCCATGCCTTCGGTCAGCGTGGTGACAATGCCTTGCACCGCGGCGCGGTCCGATGCGGAGAGCTGGTCGAGCACCGCCAGTGCGGGGCCGATCGATTCGAGCAATACCTTCTCATCGGACACGGTCTGCTGGCTGGCCACCTCGGCATTGAGCCGCAGCGCAAGCGCGCCGCCATCGTCGGCACCATTGACGCGCTGGCGCAAGGCCAGCAGCAAATCAAGTCGCTGCGCGGGAGGAATCAGCGAAGTATCGGCAATCGTATCCGCCGCACGCGCCAGCAGATATGCAAGGCCGACCGGATCGCGCATGCCCGTGGGCAGGATGCGCAGTGTCAGGTAGAAGGAGCGGGAAACGCCCTTGAGCAGCGGCCCGAGCAGGAATGCCCGGTTTGGGGTCGGCATGGCACGGTCGGCAGACAATGGAACCGCGCATTGTATCTGGCGTATCCGACAACCCCGTTTTTGCTCCTCTCCCCCGACCCCTCTCCCATTGCATGGGCGAGGGGAGTAAACAAAAAACACAGCTTCACCCTTTCCCATACCCCAACTTCGGATACCAATTCCCACGTCCTTCCGGCGTCGTATCCAGCAGCGTCCATAGCGGATCCGGATCTGGCGCACCACGGGGATCCTGGCCCGGATCGGCCACGCTCATCTCGCCGCTATAGAAATGGCGGATCTTGCCGTCGCGTCGTGTGAAGACCGTGTAGCCGGGGATGTCGGCGTCTTCGGCGCTGACATAGTCGCGCGTGAAGTCGCCATCGGTATCGGCGTAGATCTTGAGTTGGGTCCAGCCACGTTCGGCCTTGGCGGCCTTGAGGCGGTCGATCGGGGAGCGTGCCACCATGGCCAGCGCCACGCGTTGTTCGATATCGGGGACCTTGCCTTCCCACGAGGCCATCAGCGAGGTGCACATCGGGCAGGGCTTCTCGCGTTGCGGGCCGAACATGTAGTTGTAGACCACCAGCGTGTCCTTGCCGCCGAACAGGTCGGCCAGTGTTACCGGCCCTTGCTCGCCCGTGAAGTGATAGGTTTTCTTCACTTCGCCGCCCGGTGGCAACTGGCGGCGCATCTCGGCCACGCGTTCGATATGGCGGCGCAGTTCGATCTCCTCGGCCAGCAGCGCATTGCGGGCCTGGCGATAGGCTGCGTCTTCATTCGGAAAATGTGCGCGGTTGCGTTCGGCCAGTGCTCTGGCCGGGATCAATGTGGACGATTGCGTCATCGTCTTGCCTCCTGAAACCATGAAATCGTGGCGTGCGCGCCACGCTGGGAAATACCCGCGCCCGCCCGGAAAGCCCGGCCTGGCGCGGCCGTCTGACCAGCATAGGAAAAGAACTGTCCACATGCGCAACCCGACCCATGTCCGGTCATTCCCATGTCATGTCAACGTATGCATAATCTCTAGCATCTGGGCTTCAAGGACTCACCCGATGCGTGTGACGATTCGAACCACGACGATTCCCGGATCCCCCGATCGGGGCCCACTACATCGTGCGGCGGTCTACCTCAATACCGAGGATGATTCTTCGCCGCTGATGGTCAGTGCATGGAGTCAACGTGAACCCGAGGTCTTCCTGGCCGCCCAACGCTGGGCGCGCAACCATGACTACATGGTTTCGAATCCCCGCAATGGCACGTACTACGGTGGACGTACGGCGCGCTGAGCGCCTGTCTGTATTGCCGTAATGAAGCGCTTGCTGTTGTGTTGCCTCGCGCTCGCGGCGTCGGGGAGCGCGTGTGCCGACGCCGGGCTGCTCGAACGCATCGTTGGTGGCTTTTCGCGCAATTCGCTATGGCAGCACGTGCAGGAGCGCTGCCTGGAGCCAGCCACACCCACCCATACCGACTGCGTCATGGTGGATCGCGAGCGCGGCTTCGTGCTCTACAAGGATGCCATCGGCGCATCACACTACCTTGTCATTCCGGTTCAACCGGTTACCGGTGTCGATGATCCGCGCGCGTGGAGCGAGCGGCAGCGCAATGCATGGGCCTTTGGCTGGCAGGCGCGCGATATCGTCGGCAAGGCGGTTGGCCGGCCACTGCCGGACACGCTGCTTGGGCTCGCCATCAATGCCAAGGCATCGCGCAGCCAGGATCAATTGCATATCCACCTCGACTGCATTAGCGAACGCGCGCGTGATTTCCTGGCTACCAGCGAGATTGGTGCGCGCTGGCGTGACCTGCGTTTCAATGGCAAGCCGGTACGCGCAATGCTGATTCCATCTGCCCGGCCGGTACTGCCGATCGACCCGTTCGATCTGGTGCGGCAGGACGTGGGCAGCAATCCTGCCGGAATTGCCGATCGTGGCGTATTCCTGGCCTATGTCGAGCCGGCTGGCGGCACTGCCGGGTTTGTCGTGGTCGATGAACCCGTGGACAAGGCCAATGGCGGCAATGGTCACGCAAGCGATTTTCTCGATCGCGGTTGCAAGCTGGGCCGTGCGCTACCGGGCGGGCAGTAACCCACGTCGCCAGGCGGAACCAGTGGGTCGCAGAGGCGCGGCAATGCGCGGTGATCGACCGTTTTTATTGCCACGGCGTGAATGTCGCGCATTGCGCCGCGTAGAATAGCCGCGAGCTCCTCCACGACACGCATCGATGAATACCCCGGCAACAGAACCGGCAACAGACCGGCGCCCGCACGCTACCAGTGTCACCGACGACAGCACCGTATCCGCTACCGCGACTCGCGGCATCGCGCTGCTGACTTTTGCGTTTATCCTGAGCCAGTTCTACCGCAGCTGCCTGGCGGTGATAGCGCCCGAGCTCCAGCGCGATTTCGGCTTGTCGCCGGCGGGCTTCGGTGCGTTGTCCTCGTGCTTCTTCCTGTCGTTTGCCGCCGCGCAGATTCCGGTTGGCATTGCGTTCGACCGCCACGGCGTGGGCCGTCCCACCGCGTGGCTGCTCGGCATCGGCGCGGTATCGGCAATCGGGTTCGTTCTCGCGCCAAACGGCACGGTGGCCATGCTGGCCCAGGCGGGCCTGGGACTGGCCTGCGCGCCGGTATTCATGGGCTTGCTGCATTACGCTTCTGAGCAGCTGTCCGAAAAACAGTACATGCGCGTGGTGAGCCGGTCGAATGCGCTGGGCATGATCGGCGCGTTATGCGCCACGGCGCCGCTAGGCTGGTTTTCGCAGCATTTCGGCTGGCGCCCGGCGCTGGCGATCTCCGCGCTTTGCATGGTGGCCGGCTGCTACGGCGTATGGCGCCACGTGCGCGACAGCGGTCACGCACAGGCACGCCAGGCCCCGATGGGGGCCATGCTCGGCGAAAGCGTGCAACTACTGACGATGTGGCCGCTCTGGACGCTGATCCCGTTGTGCGTGGCGATGGCGGCGGGCACCACCTTCCGTAACGCGTGGAGCGGCCCCTATCTGGCCGATGTGTTTGGCCTGCAGGCCGGAACGCGCGGCGTGGCACTGACCTTGTTGAGCCTCGCGGGTTTCATGACCGCATTCGTATTGCCGGTGCTGGTGCGGCGTACCACGTTGAAGGCCACGATTGGCGCCTGGGCCTGCCTGTCGATGGTGGGTGGCATGGCATTGGCGATCTGGCCCGACACGGGCGTGGCGCCGGGTGTGGGCATGATGGCGCTGCTCACTACCATCGGCATGCTCCACCCGCTGGTGATGGCGCAAGGTCGCGCGCTGGTGCCACCCGCCAAGCGCGGGCGTGGGCTTGGGCTGCTCAATACGTTCGTGTTCCTGGGGTCCGCGTTGGCGTCATGGGGTTTCGGCCTGATCGCGAATGCCGGACACCTGCGCGACTGGTCAGTGGCCCAGATCTACTCGACGATCTTCGTGACCGCCGTGGTAGTCGTCGGGCTGTCGCTGCTGCCGTACTGGTTCAGTCCGCTCTCCGCGCCGGCCGCAAGAAAATAAACGCCAACATTACAAATGGCTTTCAATCCAGGCTGCGTCCGCAATCGGCGTTTTCCCTGATTTTTCACTCAAGTTGCTGCTACGCGTTGCCGTTAGCTCATCCAATGTCTGTCCGTGCGTACATTCAAATGTACGGCTGACGCAGGAGGAGCGGCCGGGCGCAGCGCGCGACTTCGGCCTGCCACGAACCAATCGATCAGGTAGAAGAAATGAAGAATCTTGGTATTGGTGTGCGCCTTGGCATTGGCTTTGGCGTGGTGTTGCTGTTGTCGACGCTCATGACCGTGCTTGGCGTGATGCGTTTGCAGGAAGTCGCGGGCCGCACGCACGCGATGATGCAGGAACCGCTGGCAAAGGAACGACTGGTCAGCGACTGGTATCGATTGATGTATGCCAGCGTGCGCCGTACCACGGCAGTGGCGCGCAGTAGCGATCCGTCGCTCGGTACTTTCTTCGCGGCCGAGACAAAATATTCGGTGGAGGCAATTGCCTCGCTGCGCGACAAGATCGAACCGCGACTGAGCACCGACGCGGAGAAAGCCGCGTTCAAGAAGATCCAGGTGGTGCGCAACCCGTACAACGATTCGCGCGACAAGATCACCAAGCTCAAGGCCGAAGGCCTGACCGACGACGCGAACAAGGTGCTTGAAACCGAGTTCGTGCCCGCCGGTGATGCCTACCTTGCCGAAATCCAGAAGCTGCTCGATATCCAGCGCGCGTCGATCGACGCCACGGCAGTGGAGATCAACAGCATCTATGAAAGCGCCCGCAACGGCCTGATCACGCTGGGCGTGATCGCGCTGGCGATTGGCGTGGCGTTCGCCTGGTGGCTGACGATCGGTATCACGCGTCCGCTGCATCGCGCGGTGGGCTTTGCGCGCACGGTAGCCGCGGGCGACCTGACCAGCCGCATCGATGTGGACAGCACGGACGAGACCGGCCAGTTGCTGGATGCATTGCGTGAGATGAACGACAACATCCTGGGCATCGTCCAGGAAGTGCGCAATGGCACCGAAGCCATCGCTACCGGCACCAGCCAGATTGCCGCCGGCAACACCGACCTGTCGCAGCGTACCGAAGAGCAGGCGTCGTCGCTGCAAGAGACGGCTTCGAGCATGGAAGAGCTGACCAGCATCGTGCGCCAGAATGCCGATAGCGCCAAGCAGGCGAGTTCGCTGGCCGTGAATGCGTCGGAAGTTGCCACGCAGGGCGGCGAGGTGGTGGGCCAGGTGGTGCACACGATGGACGAGATCAATACCTCGTCGCGCAAGGTGGTCGATATCATCTCGGTCATCGAAGGTATCGCGTTCCAGACCAATATCCTGGCGCTGAACGCCGCCGTGGAAGCGGCGCGTGCGGGCGAGCAGGGTCGCGGCTTTGCGGTGGTGGCTGGCGAGGTGCGCAGCCTGGCGCAGCGTAGCGCCACGGCCGCCAAGGAGATCAAGTCGCTGATCGGGGATTCGGCCGATCGCGTCGAGCGTGGCTCGCAACTGGTGGCGCAGGCCGGTCAGACCATGGAAGAGATCGTTGGCGCCGTCAAGCGTGTGACCGACATCATGGGCGAGATCAGCGCGGCATCGGCCGAACAGAGCGCCGGCATCGAGCAGGTCAACCAGGCCGTGACGCAGATGGATACGGTCACGCAGCAGAACGCCGCGCTGGTGGAACAGGCCGCGGCGGCCGCGGGCTCGCTCGAAGAGCAGGCCCAGCGGCTCAAGGAAGCAGTGGCTACCTTCCGCCTCGCAGCATAAGCGTTCCTATTTGGTCCGGGGCGGCACGATCGTGCCGCCCGATTCCGCGGCCTCTTTCGCGTGCTGCATCTGCGGCATCATGTTGCTGTTCAGGTGGAACATCACCCATAGCGATCCGGTCAGCGTGATGACCACCAGCGTCAGCGTGAACATCAGCGACAGCATGTTCCAGCCGCCTTCGGACTTGGCGTTCATGTGCAGGAAGTAGATCATGTGCACCACGATCTGCACCGCGCCAATCAGCAGGATCACGATGGCGGTGGTCGACGACTTGTCGAACACCTTGCCCATCACCAGCCAGAACGGCACCGCCGTCAGGAATACCGACAGCACAAAGCCCGTCAGGTAGCCGCCCAGCGTGGCGTGCGGCCCGATGTCTTCCTCATGATGGTCATGGCCGTGACCGTGATCATGGCCGTGGCCATTCAGCGTATGGTCCTGTGCGCTCATGGCAGCGTTCCCATCAGGTAGACAAAGGTAAAGACACCAATCCACACCACGTCCAGAAAGTGCCAGAACATCGACAGGCACATCAGCCGGCGCTTGTTGGCGGTGATCAGGCCATGCCGCCCGACCTGGACCATCAGCACGATCAACCAGACCATGCCGAACGTCACGTGCAGGCCGTGCGTGCCGACCAGCGAGAAGAACGACGTCAGGAACGCGCTGCGCGTGGGGCCGGCACCTTCGTGGATCAGGTGCGCGAACTCATAGAGTTCCACCGCCAGGAACGCCGCGCCAAACAGGCCGGTGATCGCCAGCCAGATCTGCGTGGGGGCCACCCGGTTCTGCTGCAACTGCAACATCGCAAAGCCGTAGGTGATCGATGACAGCAGCAGGAATGATGTGTTGAGCGCCACCAGCGGTAACTCGAACAGCTCGGCCCCGGTGGGCCCGCCCGCGTACTCGCGCCCCAGTACGCCATAGGCGGCGAACAGGCACGCGAATATCAGGCAGTCGCTCATCAGGTAGAGCCAGAACCCGAGCAGCGTGCCGTTCTGCGGATGGTGCTCTTCGGTCAGGTAGAACTGGTAGCCGCCCGGCGGTACGTCATCTGCCGCGGCGGTGCCGTTCGCGTGTAGGGGAAGGGTCGTATCAACCATGGCCTGCCATCATTTGGGTGCGCGTTGCTTCGGTCCGGACCACGACTTCAGTCGGAATGTAGTAATCGCGCTTGTAGTTGAAGGTGTGGATGATTGCCGAGATGATGAGGGCCGCGAAAGACGCAGCCACGAGCCACCAGATATGCCAGATCAGCGCAAAGCCCATCAGCGTGGACAGGCCGGCCAGCACGATGCCGGCCGCGGTGTTCTTTGGCATATGGATCGGGATGAAGCCTTGCAGTGGGCGCTGGTAGCCGTGCTGCTTCATTTGCCACCACGCGTCGGTGTCATGCACGACCGGCGTGAACGCGAAGTTGTACTGGGGGGGCGGCGATGAGGTAGACCACTCGAGCGTGCGGGCATCCCATGGGTCGCCGGTCACGTCACGCAGCTCCTCGCGGCGCATGAAGCTGACCACCAGCTGGATGATGAAGCAGGCAATGCCCAGTGCGATCAGGAACGCGCCGAACGCGGCAATCTGGAACCAGATCTGCAGCGACGGATCGTCGAAATGGTTCATGCGGCGCGTCACGCCGAGCAGGCCCAGCCAGTACAGCGGCATGAACGCGAAGTAGAAGCCCGTGAGCCAGAACCAGAACGACGCCTTGCCCCACGACGACACCAGCCGGTAGCCAAACGCTTTCGGGAACCAGTAGGTGATGCCGGCCATCAGCCCGAACAGCACGCCGCCGATGATCACATTGTGGAAGTGGGCAATCAGGAACAGGCTGTTGTGCAGCGAGAAGTCCGCCGGCGGCACCGCCAGCAGCACGCCGGTCATGCCACCGATCACGAACGTGACCATGAAGCCGACCGTCCACAGCATCGGCACCTCGAACTTGATCTTGCCGTGGTACATCGTGAACAGCCAGTTGAAGATCTTCGCCCCGGTGGGGATCGAGATGATCATCGTCGTGATCCCGAAGAACGAGTTCACGCTGGCGCCGGAGCCCATCGTAAAGAAGTGGTGCAGCCAGACCAGGTACGACAGCACCGTGATCACCACCGTTGCGTAGACCATCGACGCGTAGCCGAACAGGCGCTTGCGGCTGAAGGTGGCGGTGACTTCGGAGAACACGCCGAACACCGGCAGCACCAGGATGTAGACCTCGGGGTGGCCCCAGATCCAGATCAGGTTCACGTACAGCATGGCGCTGCCGCCCTGGTCCGCCGTGAAGAAGTTGGTGCCGACATAGCGGTCGAGCGACAGCAGTGCCAGCGCGGCCGTCAGTACCGGGAACGCGGCGATGATCAGTACATTGGTGCACAGCGAGGTCCACGTGAAGATTGGCATGCGCATCAGCGTCATGCCCGGCGCTCGCATCTTGACGATGGTGACCAGCAGGTTGATCCCCGATAACAATGTCCCGACCCCTGCCACCTGTAACGCCCATATGTAGTAGTCGACCCCGACATCGGGACTATGCAGGATGCCCGACAATGGTGGATACGCGAGCCAGCCCGTGCGCGCGAATTCGCCGACGAACAGCGACATCATGACCAGGATGGCGCCGCCCGTGGTCATCCAGAAACTGAAGTTGTTCAGGAACGGGAAGGCCACGTCGCGCGCGCCAATCTGCAGGGGGACCACGAAGTTCATGAGCCCCGTGACCAATGGCATGGCCACGAAGAAGATCATGATCACGCCGTGCGCGGTAAAGATCTGGTCGTAGTGGTGCGGTGGCAGGTAGCCAAGGTTGTCGCCGAAGGCAACCGCCTGCTGGATCCGCATCATGACCGCGTCGGCAAAGCCGCGCAGCAGCATCACGATGCCCAGCACCACGTACATGATGCCGATCTTCTTGTGGTCGATGCTGGTGAACCACTCGCGCCACAGATAGCCCCAGACCCGGAAGTAGGTCAGCGCGCCGACCAGCGCCAGGCCGCCCAGTATCACGGCCGCGAAGGTGGCGATCAGGATTGGTTCGTGTAACGGGATGGCCTCCCACGAAAGACGACCAAAAATCGTGTTGGCGAGTTCGGAACGCTCGGGCATGGTTGTCACCTGGGCCTGTGTTGACCAATTCTGGCCGATGAAGATTGGCGAAAACGTGAAGGGCGGAAGCCGGACCGTGCGTCAGCGCAACAGCCGCCTGCCGTCATTGGGGGAGGCATCTGGCGCGAACACGGGCGCAACGTCGGCCGTATTGTTCGCGGTGCAGATTTCCGCCGACGGATCGAACTTGCCACGGCTGCGATCAAGCGCCATGGTGTCCGCCATGCAGGTCCCGCCATCCACGCAGCGGTTCAGGATCAGGTTGTAGAGGTCCGGCGCCACGCTGGCATAACGCTGCACCGGCTCGCTCTCGCTGGGCTTGGCCAGCTTCAGGTACGTGTCCTTCGACAATTGGGCACCTGACGACTTCGCCTGCTGGACCCAGCGGTCGAAATCCTCGTTGGACATGCCGTGGAACTTGAAGCGCATATGCGAGAAGCCCGCGCCGCTGTAGTTGGATGACATGCCGTCGAAGACGCCCGGCTGGTTGATCACCGCATGCAGCTTGGTCTCCATGCCCGGCATGGCGTAGACCATGCCGGCCAGCGACGGCACGAAGAACGCGTTCATTACCGAAGTAGAGGTGATCCTGAACGCGATCGGACGATCGACGGGAGCCGCCAGCTCGTTGACGGTGGCAATGCCTTGTTCGGGATACAGGAACAGCCACTTCCAGTCCATGGCCACCACCTCGACGGTCAGCGGCTTCACTTCGGCGGTCACCGGGCGGCTTTGGTCGATACGCGTGAGGGGGCGGTAGGGATCGAGCTGGTGGGTGCTGACCCAGGTCACCGCGCCCAGCGCGATGATGATCAGCAGCGGCGCGGCCCAGATGGCCAGTTCCAGCACCGTGGAGTGGTCCCATTCCGGGTTGTATGGCGCGTCCTTCGCGTTCTCGCGATAGCGCCACGCGAACAGCAGCGTGAGAAATATCACCGGCACGATGATCAACAGCATCAGGCAGGTGGCGATGATGATCAGGTCACGCTGCCGCAGCGCCATGTCGCCAGAAGGCGACAACAGCACCGCGTTGCTACATCCCGCGAGACTCACCAATATGGCGATCGCGGCACTTCGCAGAAGCAATCTACCCGTCACACTAAACGTCGGCACTACAGCATCGAAGCGTGGCATGGTCTCGGAAGTGGCGTTTGATTAACGTCGAAGGCTCACTGACGCAGCAATCTTTCGATTTCCAATGGCAGTTTAGGCGCTATTCTTGTCAGTGCGGGACTTTAAGTGCAGTACGACATTCCTTCCGCACTTCGATGGAGACTCCACGATGGCCAGTCTGTCCCACCAGCATCGCGCGTCGCCGACTGCACCTCCGGCGCCCGGCCACCATGATGTGGCACCTGCCGAGATCGCCACAGGCGTGGTGATAGGGCGGGCTTCGGAGTACTTTGACTTCTTCGTGTATGGCATCGCGTCGGTGCTGGTCTTTCCGACGGTGTACTTCCCGTTTGCCAGTGAACTGGCCGGGTTGCTGTACAGCTTCGCGATTTTCTCGTTTGCGTTTATCGGTCGACCGTTTGGCACGGCACTGTTCATGCGCGTGCAGCGGCGCTGGGGGCGTGGCATCAAGCTGACCGCGTCACTGTTCCTGCTGGGCACCGCGACAGTAGGGATTGCGTTCCTGCCGTCGTACGAGTCGATCGGCAGCAAGGCCATCTACCTGCTGGCCCTGTTCCGCTTCCTGCAGGGCATCGCGTTTGGCGGATCGTGGGACGGGCTGCCATCGCTGCTGGCGCTGAACGCGCCCGAGAACAAGCGTGGCTGGTACGCAATGGTCGGGCAACTGGGCGCGCCGACCGGCTTTATCGTGGCCGGTTCGTTGTTCCTGTTCCTGCATGTGAGCCTGACCCAGCCCGAATTCATCGACTGGGGCTGGCGCTATCCGTTCTATGTGGCGTTCGCCATCAACGTGGTGGCACTGTTCGCCCGACTGCGCCTGGTGGTCACGCACGAGTACACGCGGTTGCTCGAGGAAGACGAACTGGAGCCCATCAGCACGTTGCAGATGGTGAATGCGCAGGGCTTCAATATTTTCCTTGGCGCATTTGCCGCGCTGGCCAGCTACGCGCTGTTCCACCTGGTCACGGTGTTCGCGCTGTCCTGGGTAGTCCTGCACAAGACCCAGGAAATTGGCGACGTGCTCGCGGTCCAGATCGTGGGCGCCGTGATTGCGTTTATCGGCACGCTGATCTCGGGCTGGCTGGCGGACCGCATCGGCCGTCGCACCACGCTGGCGATAATGGCTGTGCTGATCGGCATCTTCAGCCTGGCCACGCCGTGGCTGCTGGGCGGTGGCGCCACGGGGCAGGACATCTTCATCCTGGTGGGCTTCGGCCTGCTGGGGCTGTCCTATGGGCAGGCAGCCGGTGTGGTGACGTCCAACTTCGACCGTGAGTTCCGCTACACCGGCGCAGCGCTGACCACCGACTTCGGCTGGTTGTTTGGCGCCGCGTTCGCACCGCTGGTGGCGCTGGGCCTGTCGTCGCTGTTCGGACTGGTTGCCGTGAGTCTCTACCTGCTGTCCGGCGTGGCGGGGACGCTGATCGCCTTGCGGATCAACCGCGCGTTGGGGACCCCCGACGTTTAAATTCGTGTAGCGCGAAATCGACAAAGGCGCGCGCCGCCGCGGTGCGGTAGGCGCCTTTGCGCTGCAATAGCGCGGCGTGCCGCGGCGGCAGCGGCAATTCCAGTTTCAGGATGCGCAGATCCGGGTGATCGGCGGCGATGGCCGCCGGCAGTACCGTGGCATGACGCCCGCTGCGCACCGCATCGAGCACGGCGCTCACCGAATTGGCCTCGAACGTGATGCGCGGCTCGATCCCCAGCGCACCGAAGTAGCGCGCGATATAGCCCCGCGTGGCAAATTCTCGCGTCAGCATCGCCATCGACTCTCCGGCGAGCGCGCGGGCCCCGAGTGCCGTGCGGCGCCGTGCCAGCGCATGCGTGGTGCCGACCATGTAGGCCAGCGGCTCATCCAGCAATGGCGTGGCTTCAAGATCCGGCAGGTGGATATCGTCGAATGCAATGCCGATATCGACTTCATCGTTGGCCAGCATGGGCTCCACGCGTTCCTGCGGCATTTCCCGCAGGCTGAGCGTGATGTTCGGATACCGCGCGTTGAAGGCGACGATCAGCGGCGCCACCAGGTAGGGCGTGAACGTTGGCGTCATGGCCAGCCGCAGGTTGCCGCGCGTGAGCTCGCCCACATCGTGGATCGCCCGTTGTCCTGCCTCCAGATCCTGCAGTGCGCGCCGCGCGTGCAGGTAGTAGGCCTCGCCGGCATCGGTCAGCCGCACCATCCGGCCGCTGCGGTCGAACAGCGGCGCGCCGAGCGAATCCTCGAGCTGGCGGATCTGCTGTGACAGCGTCGGTTGCGAGACGTGCAGCGCCTCGGCGGCACGGGTGAAGTTGCCGGCATCGGCAACCGCCAGGAAGTATCGGACGTGGCGCAGCAGCATGAGCAGACTCTTCAACTATTGGTATTGCCAATGGTCAGCATAATAATCCGGTCTTGGACCTAATAGCTGTTTACGCCCATGCTATGCGGTCAGATGGGGGGAGATCGCAGTGAAAGACTTGATCCAGGGCATTCTCAAATTCCAGCGCGAGGAGTTTCCGAAGCTTTCCGCGCTGTTCCAGGAACTGGCGACGCAGCAGAGTCCCAGCACGCTGTTCATTGCCTGTTCCGATAGCCGTGTGGAGCCTGCGCTGCTGACGCAGAGCGAGCCCGGCAAGCTGTTCGTGATCCGCAATGCGGGCAACATCGTGCCGGCCTACGCGGTGCAGCCGGGCGGTGTGTCGGCCAGTGTGGAATACGCGGTGGCCGGCCTCAAGGTGCGCGACATCGTGATCTGCGGCCACTCGAATTGCGGTGCGATGACGGCGGTGGCCAACTGCCAGTGCCTGGACCATATGCCATCGGTTGCCGAATGGCTCGAACATGCCAGCGGGGCACGCATGATCAGCCTGGCACGCCCGCATGGATCGGAGCGTGAACGGGTCGACGACATGGTGCGCGAGAACGTGATCGAACAGCTCGCGCATCTGCGCACGCATCCGAGCGTGGCCGAGGCCCTTGCGCAAGGTCGCATCAACCTGCACGGCTGGGTGTACGACATCGGCACCGGGGCCATCGATGCGCTCGACGGCAAGACCCGCAAGTTTGTGCCGCTGGTGGAATTCCCGGAGGTCAATGCCACGGAAATCACTGAAATCGCCGAAATCACCGAATCCCAGGTCGCATAAAAGTGAAACAAACCGTACATTGTCCACCTCTGTGCGAGTTTGCCGTTAATGTTGTCATGCATAGCGACGCGCCCGATAGGCGACATATTCATGCAACTGCCCCCGATTCCCGCCAATGAAGCCGTGCGACTCGCAACCTTGCGGTCGCTTAATGTTCTCGACACCCCGCCCGAGGAACGATTCGATCGCCTGACGCGGCTTGCCAGACGGTTGTTCAACGTGCCGATTGCCGTGGTCAGCCTGGTCGACGCCAACCGGCAGTGGTTCAAGTCATGCCAGGGACTGGACGCCACCGAAGCGTCGCGCGACACGTCGTTCTGCGGCCATGCCATCTGTGGCGACGATATCCTGCTGATTCCGGATGCCACGCAAGACCTGCGTTTCCACGACAACCCGCTGGTCACCGGCGATCCGCATATCCGCTTTTATGCCGGCCGTCCGCTGACGGCGGCCAATGGCGCCAAGGTTGGCACGCTTTGCCTGATCGACCGGCAGCCACGCAGTTTCGACGCCGAGGATCGTGAATTGCTGCACGATCTTGCGCGCATGGCGGAGCACGAGTTGGCTGCGGTACAGATGGCCACGATGGACGAACTGACGTCGTTGTCGAATCGTCGTGGTTTTACCGTACTGAGCCAGCATGCGATCGAGCTGTGCCGTCGCCTTGCGCGTCCGGCCACGCTGGTGTTCTTCGACATGGATGGCTTCAAGCCGATCAACGACAGTTTTGGCCACGCCGAGGGCGACCGTGCCCTGATGGCGTTTGCTGCCGAGCTGCGCGCGGCATTTCGCGAATCGGATGTGGTGGGCCGGCTCGGCGGCGATGAATTCGCGGCGCTGCTGACCAATACGGATGTGGCCGGTTGCCAGGATGCGCTGGCGCGGTTGCGCGTGCAGGTGGATGCGTGGAACGCACGCAACGCAGCGGGTTACGCATTGCGCTATAGCGTCGGCATGATCGCGTTCAATCCGCGCTACCACATGGGTGTGGATGACCTGCTGGCCGAGGCCGACGCCGCGATGTATGCGAACAAGGCCGAGCGCAAGGCTGGCCGGCACTGACCGTCAGCGCGGTGGTTGTGCCGTGCCCGGTGCTGCGCGCATGACCCCCGCGGCGATTTCACGCATCAGCGCATCGATCGCTTCCAGTTCGGCCTCGCCGATGGCCGCGGGCATGCGGGTGGCTCCCCAGTCGCCGTAGATCAGTGCAATACAGCGATTGCGCATCTTGACGGGGGCCAGTACCACCGAGCGCGCATCGGGGATTGCATCGCGGTACCAGCGTGGCATGCGATGTGCGACTTCCGGGTCGAACGTGTCCTCGACCAGCAGCGGCTTGGCCGACAGGCCGGCAAAATGGAAGATGTCGGGCACGAAGCCTTCCTCGAACGACAAGGCCGGCAGCGCCTCGCGCATGCCGTCGCCAAAACCAAGCCGCGCATGGAAACGGCGCGTGGTCGGGTTCAGCATCATCAGGAAGCAGCGTTGGAAATCGAGTGCGCGCATGCTCGATTCCAGCACCATCGGCGCCAGTTGCGATACCGACAGACCGGCGCCTTCGCGACGCACCTCGGCCAGGCCCTGTTGCAGGCGTTCCAGCACATTGACCGGTTGCGGGCCATGTTGCGCGGCACCGTCGGCCGGCGCGGCCGTCTCCGATTCGGCAATCGAGCTGTTCAGCAAATCGGCCTGGCGCACGGCCACGCTGACGTCGCTGGCGTTGAGTCCGAGCATCTTGGCGTGCGCGGTCAGCAGTGCCTCGACCGATTCCTGGGTGCCTTCGCGCACCATGGTGACCGCGGCCTCTGCCGATACATGGGCGATTGCTGCCAGCCAGTCGGCATGGGTTTCGATAACGGTGTCCGCGGATATCGTGCGCGGCTTCATCGCATGCGCGATCAGTCCCGGCAGGCGCCACTTGCGCGCGGCAGCCTCGGCAATATCTTCCAGCGAAACGCCAAGCACCTCGAGCGCGGCCTCGTTCTCGGTCATCGGGTGAGCGGCACACATGGCTTCCACGCGCTCCCATTCCTCCGGGAAGTAGAACACCAGCAGCAGCCGGCTCATATGGTGCATCAGCGTGCAGACGACGGCTTCCTCGCCTTCGTTGATGCCGCGCGCGTGGCTCAGCGCACGCGTGACTTCACCAGCCACCAGCGCGCGTTGCAGCGCCTTGGCGGCCTGCGGGCGCTTGGGCGCCACGCCATGGAAGTAGTCGAGCAGCTGGATGCCCAGCGTCAGGTGGCTGATGGCCTCCACGCCGAGCACCAGGATGGCGCGCGACACCGTGGTGACTTCGCCACCGAAAGACCGATACATCGCCGAGTTGGCCAGCCGGATGACCTTCTGCGACAGGCTGAAATCTGACAGCACGCTCGTGGCCATCTCGCCCACGGTCAGGTCGGCATTGAGCGTCTTGAAGATGTTGTCGACACAGTACTGCAGTGTCGGAAAATCTCCCTGCTGCGCCATGCGCGCCCAGAGCGTCTCGAAGAACTCTGTCTTTTGCATCAGGAGATCACCTGCTGCGTGAAGACTTCTTCATGGGCAATCACCATCTTGCCGTCGAGCACCGTGTTCTCGAAGTCGGACGGGCTGAGCGCACGCGCATAGCGCCAGCCTTGCACCAGATCACAGCCCTGCGCGGTCAGCAACTGGCTTTGTGCATCGGTCTCGACGCCTTCGGCGATGGCCACCAGGCCCAGTTCGCGTGCCAGCGACAGCACGGCGGACACAATGGTCCTCGCGTGCGGGGAATCGATCATGTCGGCGACGAAACTGCGGTCCACCTTGAGCGCGGACAACGGGAAGCGTCGCAGGTACGACAGGCTCGAATAACCGGTGCCGAAATCGTCCACGGCAAAACGGATGCCCAGCGCGCGCAGCGACTGCAGCAACTGCTCCGCCGCCTTGGGGTCGGTCATCAGTACGCTTTCGGTGATTTCCAGTACCAGCCGATCCGCGCCGATGCCGGCATCCTGGATCGCATTGCGCACGCTGTCATAGAAATTCGGATGCAGGAACTGCGCGGCCGACACGTTGACGGCCATGTGGCCCACGCGGATGCCCTGCGCATCCCACGCGGCCATCTGCGCGCACGCGCAACGCAGCGCCCACGCGCCAAGATGCTTGATCAGGCCGTTCTTCTCGGCCAACGGAATGAATACGTCAGGGCGGATATCCTCGCCCGCGTGGTCCCAGCGCATCAGCGCCTCGACGCCGCAGATCTGGCCCGATTTCGGCCATACGATCGGCTGGTAGTGCAGCAGGAACTCGCCGTTCTGTACCGCTTCGAACATGCTCTGCTCGATCCGGAACTGCTCGTCGAGCCGACGGTCGAGTTCCGGCGTATAGATGCAGTAGCGGTTCTTGCCCAGCGCCTTGGCCTCATACATGGCCAGGTCCGCGCGGCGCAGCCATTGCGATTCGCTCTGCGGGGCCTCGACGGAAAACGCCAGTCCGATGCTGGTGGTAATGCGCACATGGCAGCCGCCCAGCAGGAACGGCTGACGGCAAACGTGGATCACCCGTTCGAGCATGCGTACGGCATCGGCTTCGGTTTCCAGGCCATCGAGCATCAGCACGAATTCGTCGCCACCGAGGCGCGCCACGCTATGGCGCGTACGGACCGTGTCCTGCAGCCGCGCACCGACTTCCTTGAGCAGTGCGTCGCCGAACTCGTGGCCGAGCGAATCGTTGATGTTCTTGAAGCCGTCGAGATCCATCAGGGCCAGCGCGAACGGTTGCCGTGCCATCGGGCCGGACGTGTATTCCTCGATCCGCTTGCGGATATAGGCGCGGTTGCCCACGCCGGTCAGCGGATCCAGGAAGGCACGCTCGGACAACTGGCGCTCGGATTCGATCCAGTCCGAAACGTCATAGCCGAACAGCAGCAGGCTGACCGCACCATCGGCGGCGCGGTGATGGCTGATGCGCAGGTCGATCCAGCCGGGCCCGCCAATGCCGCCGGCCATGCGCACGCGTTCGCGGCGCGCGGCATGGTCCTGCGCACAGCCCTGCAGCAGTTGTGCGAAGCGCTCGCGGGATTCGAGCGCGATCAGGTCCAGCACGGACGTGTGCAGCAGATAGTCGAGCGGATAGACCAGCAGGTCGGCCGTGGTTTCGGTGGCTTCGAGAATGCGACCCTGGACGTTGACCCGCATGGCCAGCGCGCCGGAAGCTTCCAGCATCGCCCAGGCCTCGCCCCTGGCAGGGGTGGCACCAGCGGGCCGGCGCTCGGCAGGCTCGGGTGCCAGGGCTACATCGTATGTCAGCGCGGTCATGTAGTTGTCTTGCCCGAAATCCTGTGTTCGCAGGACAGATATCGGATGGTTTCCCTGAAACTGAAGTGCCGGGAGCCTCTATGCCAAAACCAGTCCGAGGTAAATCTAGGCAGATCATTACCCGGACCATGACCACTGGCTTTGACGAGGCCGAACGGCACGACAGCGACGATTCTAATACGACCTTGCATCCGGCTGAACCCCGCATGGGTCAACGGATTGCGGGAATCGGCGCGGCTGCAACAGGCGGCGTCGGTGCGTGTCGATACGACAAGCGCCGGGATTGACACGGCATGCCGAAATCCCTGACACTCGCTGTCATGACCTGTTTCGGCCTGCAAATCATCGCGATTATTCGCACCATTCCTCGAATGGTGGGTTAGCGCGCGTCCGGAACAGAGCACAACAACCCGCCCAACGAGGCGGGTTTTTTGTGGCCGCCTGCTTGGGAAACCATCCTTCAGACAGGAGCGTCATATGTCGTTCGCCACAGCCTCTTTCCATCCTGCCAATACACCGGGCGCCGTTCTGCATGCAGAAGCGGCCGCGATCGATGCAGATGACTACCTGAGGCGCATCCTGACCGCGCGCGTCTATGACGTGGCAAGGGAAACCTCGCTCGATGCGGCGCCGGCGCTAACGGCGCGCCTGGGCCACCAGGTCTGGCTCAAGCGCGAAGATCACCAGCCCGTTTTCTCGTTCAAGGTGCGCGGTGCGTACAACAAGATGATCAAGCTGCCGGCCGATGCACTGGCGCGCGGCGTGATCACGGCGTCGGCCGGCAACCACGCCCAGGGTGTGGCGCTATCGGCGGCAAAGCTCGGCGTTCGGGCAGTCATCGTGGTGCCGCAGACCGCCCCGCAGGTGAAGGTCGATGCGGTGCGGGCCCATGGCGGGGCGATGGTCGAGGTGGTGCTGGCGGGCGAATCGTATTCCGACGCCTATGACCATGCGATGGCGTTGCAACGCGAGCAGGCGCTCACGTTCATCCCCGCGTTCGACGATCCGGACGTCATCGCCGGGCAGGGCACGGTGGGCATGGAGATCCTGCGCCAGCATCGGGGCGCGCTCGATGCGGTGTTCGTGCCGATTGGTGGGGGTAGCCTGGCCGCGGGTGTGGCGTCCTACATCAAGGCCGTGCGGCCCGAGGTGCAGGTGATTGGCGTGCAGACCGAGGATTCGTGCGCGATGGCCCGCTCGATGGCAGCCGGCGAGCGCGTGACGCTGGAAACGGTGGGATTGTTTTCGGACGGCACGGCGGTCAAGCGCGTGGGTGAGGAGACCTTCCGGCTCTGCCGCCATCTGCTCGATGGCGTGCTGACCGTGGATACCGACGCGCTGTGCGCGGCCATCAAGGATATCTTCCAGGACACGCGCAGCCTCGTGGAACCGGCCGGCGCACTCGCGGTGGCTGGCCTGAAGCAGTATGCCGAACGCCTGCCGCGGGGTGCGCAGCAGGCGCTGGTGGCAATCACCTCGGGGGCGAACATGAACTTCGATCGCCTGAGGATCGTGGCCGAACGGGCGGAGGTAGTGGAGGCCGCCGCCCGTTAGTTCCCGTTAGTGGAGGGGCTCAGGACTGGAAGTCCTCGGCATCCACGTCGTAGTTGGCCGGCTCCCAGCGGATCGCCAGCAGGGCGACCAGGCCGGCCAGCGGGGCCAGCGCGATGACCCAGAACACCTTGGTGCTGAGCGTGGCGGCCAGCACCGGGAACAGGAACAGCGATGCCGTGGAGCTGGCGCGCATCAGCGTCTGGTTGAAGCCCACACCCACACCGCGCAGCGAGGTGGGGTAGCTCAGCGATGCGTAGGTCATGGTATGGGCGCCGGGGCCAAATCCCTGGCCCAGCAGGAACAGCGCCAGGAACGAGATCGCGATGACCACCTGGGCGGCGCCGGCGGGTTTGCCCACCAGTGCCAGGCCGATCAGTGCAGCAAGCTGGAACGCGTAGCCAGTCACGGTCAGCTTCCATGCGCCGGTTTTCGGCACCAGATGCACGCCGATCAGGCCGCCGACAAACGCAAACAGCAGGTTCAGCGCCAGCGACACCAGGATCGTCGTCAGCATGGTCTGCGCCAGGAAGCTGGCGATGATCACAGGCAGGCCGAAGGCCACCGCGTTATACGCAAACGACGAAGCAATCGACATCACCGTGGCCAGCACGGTACGGCGCGCGTAGACGCCCTTGAGCAGCAGCCCGTAGTTGCGCCACGAAGCGGGACGCTTCGGCGGCTCGACCACGGCATCGGGTGCCACGGTGGCGTCGATGCCGTAGGACTTGCGCAGGATCTTTGCGGCACCTTCGAGGTCGCCCTGGTTGGCGGCCCACACCGGCGATTCGCTCATGTAACGGCTGCGCACGGCGATGATGATCAGCGCGGGTACCGCGCCAAAGCCGAGGATGATGCGCCACAGCAGGCCGCTATGCGACTCGGGCAGGATCGAGTAGCAACCGAGTACCAGCAAATACGAGACACAGATCGCCGCGTACCAGGTGGGGCACCACATGGCCACGCGCGCGGCCTTGTTGCCGTGCCCCTTCAATTTGGAGAATTCGGCCAGGAAGGCCATGGCCACCGGTAGGTCGATGCCCACGCCGAGGCCCATCACAAAGCGCGCGCCGGCCAGCACGTACTCGTTCGGCGCCAGTGCGCAGGCAATGGCGGCGAACACGAAGCACAGCATGTCGGCCATGAACACGCGATAGCGGCCAATGCGGTCGGTCAGGTAGCCGCCCAGGAACGCACCGACAATGGCGCCAAACGTGATGGCCGATGCCACCATGCCGGTACCGGCGGGCGTCAGGCCAAATTCCCGGGTAACGTCCTTCAGGCCGAAGGCGAGGGCGCCCAGGTCATAGGCGTCCAGGAAAATGCCGCCAAGCGCAATCGCCACGACGATGCGTGCATTGCTGACGGACGCGCCGCCCTGGTTGACGAGTGCCGCGACATCGGCGGCGGAACGGATGACAGCCTTGGACGGCGCGGCCGTCTGGCTGGCTGCCTGTGCGCCGGCGGGCGACAGGGCGAGATCGACTGACATTATTTGTAGTTCTGGAGGCGCTGGAAAAGAAAGGCGGCGGCCTCCCAGCCCCCGCCCGGTCAGCCGTGGATCGTACGACAACCCCTTCGTCGATCCAAATGCATTGTTGTTATATCTTTAGATCAGCACATGTTCGGCCCATGTCCTGCCATGGTTTGTCCAGATGTTGTACGATGACTCCGCATCGCAAGGTCAGCAATTGCTTAACAAATGGAGACAACAGGCATGACAAAGCAGGCAAAGGTTGCGCTGGTAACGGGCGCGGCCCGCGGGATCGGCAAGGCGGTGGCGCAGGCGCTGCTGGCCGACGGCTATCAGGTGGTGCTGGCAGGACGCACCGCGGAGACGCTTGAAGCACTGGCCGAACAGGCCGCGGCGGCGGGCCAGACGGCGCTGGCCGTGCAGTGCGATGTCAGCAACCCGGACTCGGTGGACGCGCTCTACGCAAAGATCCGCGACCGCTTTGGCCGGCTCGACGTGCTGTTCAACAACGCGGGCATCAACGCACCGGCGATCAGCATCGACGAGTTGTCGTTCGAACAATGGAAGGCGGTACTCGATACCAACCTGACGGGTGCATTTCTATGCGCGCGCGGCGCCTTCGCGCTGATGAGGTCGCAGGATCCGCGCGGCGGCCGCATCATCAACAACGGTTCGATCTCGGCGCATGCCCCGCGGCCAAACACCGTGCCCTACACCGCCACCAAGCATGCCATCACCGGCCTGACCAAAAGCCTGTCGCTCGATGGACGCCAGTTCGATATTGCCTGCGGCCAGATCGATATCGGCAACGCCGGTACCGACATGGCCAACCGCATGGCGCGCGGCGTGCCGCAAGCCAACGGAGAAATCCGTCCCGAACCGCTGATGGATGTCGCCCACATCGCCAGCTCGGTATTGCACATGGCCAATCTGCCGCTCGATGCGAACGTACAGTTCATGACCGTAATGGCCACGAAAATGCCGTTCGTGGGTCGCGGATAAACACCGTTTGTTTTGCTCCCCTCTCCCGCGCGCGGGAGAGGGG